>CAKSUL010000017.1 GCA_934501475.1 uncultured Roseovarius sp.
GATACTTGATCTTGTCTACGACCTGTTCTGCAAGGACGGCTAGCGCCACGGCCCATCCGCACGGCCAATCGGGAGAAGCCGGATACTGCGCGAGAGTCCGGATGCAGGGGTTCTGATCCTGATCGCCTGCGTGCTCACCAGATCCCTTGTGGCGGTGTTGCTGTCGGAACATCGGCAGGCGGCGTCGAACCACGGCGTTTCGCGATACGCCTTATTTCGTGTGTTTTTCCCATTTTCCGCGCATTCGGTGAAGCGACATCCACACCGCGCCCAGAACGAAGGGCACCGATATGGCAAGCAGCGTGGAATGTGACAGGCCGGGCGGAACATACGGCTGCGCCGCCTTCAGGATATAGGACAGCAACCCGACGGCATAATAGGTGATCGCCACGGCGGATAGCCCCTCGACGGTCTGCGCGATCAGGACCTGCTGCCGGTTGCGGGCATCCAGCGATTTCAGCAGGGATTGATTGTCGCGGTTCACCCCCAGGTCGATGCGGGTTCTCAGAAGGGACAATGCCTGTGACAGATCGTCGATCAGCGTTTTCTGCCGCGCGGCGACACTTTCGATCGTGGCAATGCTCGGGTCCAGCCGGGAGCGCACGAAACCGCTGATGGTTTGCAGGTTGCCAAGTTCGGTTTCCTCCAGCGAGATCAGCCGCTCCTTGAACAGATTGTAATAGGCGATGCTGGCGGAAAAGCGGAACCTGGTCGACGCCCGCAGCGCGTTACTGGTTTGCAGCAGGCGGGACAGCCTCTCGAACAGGTGCTCGTCGTTGTCGGCGCTCTGGGTGCCCATTGCGCTGACGATATCTATCAAGCGGTTTTCGTTCCGCGCGAGGCCCTCGCCGGTCCGTCTGGCGATGGGCAGGCCCAGCAGGCTCAACGTCCGGTATGTCTCCATCTCGATCAGGCGCTGAACGCGCCGCCCGGTTTCTTCGGGCGAGCGGTCCGGCGCATGGACCGTGTAGGTGATGAAACCCGAGTCATCAGGCGTAAGCGACGAATGCACCTCCATCGCGCCGCGCATCGTTCCGCCGAAAATCCGGCCGCCCGACGCGGCGTCCGACAGGTATTGACCGGGTGCGTCGGTCATCACGACCTTGGTCAATGTGATCGCCTCGACCCCGTCAATCGCGGCGATGTCGTTCAGCAGATCCGTCCATCCGTCCGTTTCACCGCCATGCGGAACAAGCAGGGTGATGGACGTGAACTCGGTATGTTGTTCCAGCTTGAAGCGGATATCACCGCATTGTTTCATCCAGTGCCGCGCGGTGGTCAATTCGGGTTGGATTGCAAGGGCTTCAAACAGATGATCCCGCGCATCCCGCTCGCATTTCAGGCCAAGATGCATGATCAGATCCTGTGGATTTACAGGCATTGACGGGCGGGCATGGGGCTCGGATACGATGGTGTCGCGGTCCGCATGAAACGCCCAGTTCGGCGCGGCTGCGGGTGGTGGTGATCCCGGGTCTGTCACGAATTTCCTGCCTTTCCTGCGCCGCTTGCCAATGGGGGCTGGTGATGCCTCAATCCCGGTAAACGCAACACGCTATCATGGCGAGAACAGGCATTGTGATCAATACGCATCTCCCATGGCGGGAAATTCCGGGCCGGGGCCGGCGCGCGTGCGCCACATCGCGCAGGCCGGTGGGGCACGCCCCGCGCGGGTGTTTTTCTTGGTGGGGCAGGGAGGCGATCAGACCCTGTTGGGGTCCCAGGCCTCAAGAACCTTGCTGTTGTCGTCGCTGTCATATTCACGCAGTTCCTGCTGGGTCACACCCGGAATGCGGGCGAACTGATCGGCCAGGTTCTTGGGATACCAGCCGGTCGTGATCTGACCGGGGAACAGCTGCGCCAGGATCTGCGAGGTCGCCAGCGCGCATTGCGCCGAAGGCACCGCACCGTGGTTGCGCACCAGTGCCAGTGCCTTTTCCGCCATCTCGGGCGACACATCCAGCGTCTGGATCCGCACATAATAGGTTTCGCGCGCGTGATAGCGGGTATAGACATCCGCAACCACCGGGCGGATGCCAAAAAGGACGTCGTTGCGCTCGGGGATGGTTTCGTGCTTGAACGATCCGGCGGGATCAAAGATCACCCGCTGCGATCCGTTGACCATCAGCGACGAGTGCGCCCCGGCACCGGTTTTCGTATTCAGCATCGTGAACAATGTCAGGCGTTTGGGGCCGTCATGCACATATGCGGCGCGCGCCACCTCTTCGTCTGTGGCCCAGACCTGTTCACCCGAACACCCGGCCAAGGTCAGAATCGCGCAAAGCGCGGCAATCAATATCCGCATATTTCCCCCAAAAACATCCGTTAAAAAAACGCTGTCGGTTGCTTAGCTGTTGATCAGCGCCGCAACGATCAGAACCAGGATCGTCGCCGAGGCAACCCATGCGCACATCTTGAGAAAACCCTCAAATGTCTTTTCCTGCACAGTGGTATCCATTTCGCCATGCTTGTGTTCAGCCATATCCGTCAGTCCCTTGTCTCGGCAATTTCGAATTGCTCATTACTGTATTTGCCTACAGGTGTCACCACCAAAGCGTTTCGGCGCGTGCCCCGTCAGCCCTTTTCAAGATCCGCCGCCAGCCGGAAACCGATCCGGGTCGGTTCGGCGTCTTCCACCGATTTCGGAAGGGCGCGCAGAATCACGCTCAGCTGGCTGACATGCTGCACCAGCTGGGTCTTGGCCCCCGATGCGTCACTGCCATAGAAGGTGACGATATCGGGGTCGAAATAGCCCATCCCCTCGATGCGCAACACGCCCGCCTCGCCCCCGGCAAAGCCCATGGCGACCTCATGTTCGCTGTCCAGCGTCTTTTCAAAATTCTTGATATAGATGATCAGCCGCTCATAGGCCCATTCGGCCGGGCTTTTCTGATCGATGGGTTTTTCCGCCGCGGCCCTGGGCAGGGCCGGGTCGGTCTTGGGGTGGTCCGGATCGGCATGCACTTCGCGGCAGCGCGGCAAGGCGGCGGTTTCGGCGTATTCGGCGCTGGTGCTGATCGTGTCATCCATCCGTGCTCTCCCTGTGCCATAGCCATGCGCCATCCGCGCGCTTTTGGCGGGTTATGCGTCCAGCCTGATGCAGATGGTTGAGATGTGCAACCGCTTCGACCAGCGCCAGGCCGTAGGTGCCCGCGTCGATGCGGCGCTTGAACAGCGGGGCAAAGCAATCGGCGGCGACGCGCGGCACGACAAGATGCGCCTCAAGGCGGCGCAGCGCGCCATGGTGGTTGTCGCTCAGTTGGCGCATCCGCACCGGCAGCCCGGTAAAGGGCAGGTTATGCCCGCCCAGCACCAGATGATCATCGCGCGCAAGCGCCTGAAACCGCGCGCAGGCCTCCAGCCAGTCGGACAGCGGATCGGCGTCCGGCTCGGTCGGGTAGACGCCGATATTGGGGCTGATCGAGGGCAGGATCTGGTCGCCCGCGATGACCAGGCTGTCGTCGCGGCTCCACAGTGTCAGGTGCTCGGGCGCGTGCCCGTTGCCGATATGCACGTCCCAGTCGCGCCCGGCGGCATGAAACACATCGCCCTGTTGCAGGCGACGATAGCCCACCGGCAGGGGCAGGCAGGTATCGGCGAAATTATAGGGACGGCTGTCCTTGCGCGCGGCGTATATCTCGGGGTCCATGCCGGCGGCGCGCCAATAGGCAAGCGCCTGTTCGGTGGGGCGGCTCTCTTCGTCCAGGATCAGCATCCGCGCCATCAGCCATGCGGTGCGGGTGGTGACCAGTTCGGCGCCGAACCGTGCCATCAGCCAGCCGGCCATGCCGATATGATCGGGGTGATGATGGGTCAGGATCACCCGCCCCACCGGACGCCCCTGCAACGGCCCGGCCAGGATATCCTCCCACAGCTTGACCGAGCGGCGCGAATGGATGCCGGTATCGACGATGGTCCAGCTGTCGCCTTCATCCAGCGCATAGATATTCACATGATCCAGCGCCATGGGCAGCGGCAGGCGCAGCCACAGCACGCCCTCGGCCACCTCGATCGCGTCACCGGGCGCGGGGGGCGCGCTCCATGGCATGCGCAGCGTCGCGGTATCGTGGGCCGTCATGCCCCCAGATCATCCGCGTCCAGCGCATAGAGATCATCCGCCCCCGCCATCGCATGCGCCAGCAGCCCGGCATGTTCCGGCAACAGGCGGCGGATATAGAACCGCGCCAGCCTGGTGCGCGCGCCTTCCGGCCCGGCCTGGATTTCGGCCATCGCGGCGCGCAGGTGGAAATGCCCGCCCAGCACCCGCGCAAAGCCGCGCAGGAATGGCACCGCCCCGGCGTGGCGCTGGCTCAGGTCCTGTCGGGACACCATCCACTCCACAGCCTCGCGCAGGCTTTCGCCGGATTGCCAGACGGCCTCGGCCAGATCGGGCAGGGCGTCGCGCGCGGCCTCGGCATGTTCGGCCAGCTCATCCAGCAGCGCAAAGGCCGCCTCGCCGCCATCCATCAGCTTGCGGGTCACCAGATCCATCGCCTGAATGCCGTTGGTGCCCTCATAGATTGCCGTCACGCGCACATCGCGCAGATACTGCGCCGCGCCGGTTTCCTCGATATAGCCCATGCCGCCCTGCACCTGCATCGCGGTGCTGGCCACGTCGATCCCCGTGTCGGTGCCGAACGCCTTGGCAATGGGGGTCAGCAGCGCCGCGCGCGCCGCCCATTCCGGCTCGGCGGTGGCGGTCTGCATGTCGATCGCCACCGCGCAGGCCAGCGCGATCGCCCGCGCGGCCATGATATCGGCCTTCATGGTGATCAGCATCCGGCGCACATCGGCGTGATCGATGATGGTGCCGCTGGCGTCGGGCACATCGCTGTGGCCCTGTTTGCGCTCCTGCGCATAGGCCAGCGCCTGCTGATAGGCCCCCTCGGCGCTGCCGATGCCCTGTCCGCCCACACCCAGCCTTGCGTTGTTCATCATGGTGAACATCGCGCGCAGCCCGTCATGGGGCTCACCCACCAGCCAGCCGCTGGCGCCGTCATATTGCATCACCGCGGTCGGGCTGCCATGCAGGCCCATCTTGTGCTCAAGGCTGACCACGCTCAGCGCATTGCGCGCGCCCGGCACGCCATCGGCGTCCGGAATCAGCTTGGGCACCAGGAACAGGCTGATCCCCTTGACCCCCGGCACCGCATCGGGAAGGCGCGCCAGCACCAGATGGCAGACGTTCTCGCTGAAGTCGTTATCGGCCCAGCTGATATAGATCTTCTGGCCGGTGATCGCATAGCTGCCGTCAGCGTTGGGCCTGGCCGTTGCGCGCAAGGCCCCGACGTCGCTGCCGGCCTGCGCCTCGGTCAGGTTCATCGTTCCCGACCAGGCGCCGCTGACCAGCTTGGGCAGGTAGAGGCGCTTGATCTCGTCGCTGGCGTGATGCTCCAGCGCCTCGATCTGGCCCTGCGTCATCAGCGGGTTCAACTGCAACGCCAGACAGGCGGAACTCATCATCTCGTTGACCGCCGTGGTCACCGCCATCGGAAGGCCCATGCCGCCGTGATCCGGGCTGGCGCTGATCGACACCCAGCCACCATCGGCAATGGCGCGATACCCCGCGTCAAAGCCGGGGCTGGTGCGCACCACCCCGTTTTCCAGAACCGCCGGATGCAGATCGCCATTGCGTTGCAGCGGGGCCAGCACATCCTCGCACATGCGCGCGGCCTCGCCCAGGATCGCCGCCGCCATGTCCGGCGTCGCCTCGGCAAAGCGGTCGGTCGCGCTCACGCGGTCCATCCCGGCGACATGGTTCAGCAAAAACAGATAATCCTCCACCGGTGCACGGTAAGTCATGGGGCGCTCCTGATATTCGGGGCGATTTGCGCGGCTTGGAATCGCGCTCACGGCCCTGTATGCGTTCTGATGGTATCGCGCAGGCTAGTCCAATGCGCCATAGCCTCAACCGGAACGCAACGTCAAAGGGAATAAATCGACCGTGCAGACCCAGATCCTTTCACCGGATACGGACGGATATGCAGATGCGGCACGCATCCTGCGCGCTGGTGGCCTGGTCGCGCTGCCCACCGAAACAGTCTATGGGCTGGGCGGCGATGCGCGCGATGATCACGCGGTCGCGCGGATCTTCGCGGCCAAGGATCGCCCCCGCTTCAACCCGCTTATCGTGCATGTGGCCTCTGTCGAGGACGCGCGCCGCTATGTCGAATGGAGCGAGACCGCCGACCGGCTGGCGCAGGCGTTCTGGCCCGGCCCGCTGACGCTGGTGCTGCCGCTGCGCGCCGATTGTGGGCTCTCGCCGCTGGTGACGGGCGGGCTGGCGTCGGTGGCGGTGCGCATGCCCGCACATCCTGTCGCCCGGACCCTGCTGGCCACGTTCGACGGCCCGATTGCTGCGCCTTCGGCCAACCCGTCGGGCCGGATCAGCCCAACCACCGCCGCGCATGTCGCTGCGGGTCTGGGCGGGCGCATCGACGCCATCCTGGACGGCGGGGCCTGTGCGGTCGGCGTTGAATCCACCATCATCGGCCTGACCGGTGCCCCGACAATGCTGCGCCAGGGCGGCCTGCCGCAGGAAATGATCGAAGCCGCACTCGGCCACCCGCTTGCCAGCCATGAGGCGGGCGCAACGCTCAGCGCGCCGGGCCAGATGCTCTCGCATTACGCGCCGCGCGCCGCGCTGCGCCTTGGCGCGACTGACAGACGCCCCGGCGAGGTGCTTCTGGGTTTCGGCGCGCACGAGGCCGATCTGAACCTTTCGCGCGCCGGTGATCTGACCGAGGCCGCGGCCAATCTGTTCGGCCACCTGCATCGGCTGGATGCGATGAACGCGCCCTGCATCGCGGTATCCCCGATCCCCGAAACCGGCCTCGGGCGCGCGATCAATGACCGCTTGCGCCGCGCCGCCGCGCCGCGCTGAGCCTGCGCTTCTCATTTGCACAAATACTCTCGCCGAAGGCGTCCTGCCGCGGGCCGCGCGCTCAGTCCGGGTTGGCGTCATAGCCGGTTTTCTGCGCATGATAGAGCTGCGCATACAGCCCGCCCCGGTCCAGCAGATCGCCATGCTGCCCCTGTTCGATCAGGCGCCCGGCCTCCAGCACGAAAATCATGTCGGCATCGGCAATCGAGGACAGGCGATGCGCGACCACGATGGTGGTCTTGCCGCGAGTCAGCCGGGAGAGGGCGGATTTGATCCGCGCCTCGGTGGCCTGATCCAGCGCCGATGTCGCCTCGTCCAGCAGCAGGATCGGCGCGTCGCGCAGGAAGGCGCGGGCGATGGCGATGCGCTGTTTCTGTCCGCCCGACAATTGCGCGCCCTTGGGGCCGACGGGGGCTGATCCGCGCGCGCGGATCAGATCGGCGATCTCGGCATTTTTGGCCGCTTGCCAGATCTCGTCGTCGCTGGCGTCGGGTTTCACATAGCGGATGTTTTCCCAGATCGAATTGTTGAAGATCACGATATCCTGCGCCACCACCGAATAGGCGCTGCGCAGCGCGGTGACCTTCAGGTGGTCGATGCGCTGATCGCCGATGGTGATCTCGCCGCCCTGCACATCATAGAGCCGCGACAGCAGCGACAGGATCGTCGTCTTGCCCGATCCGGTCGCCCCGACGATGGCGGATACCTTGCCGCCCTCGAACCGCAGATCCAGACCGTCGAACAGCGGATGATCGGGGCTGTAGGAAAACCGCACATCGCGCAGCGCGATATCCGCGCCGGTGTCGAACTCGCTTTTGGCGCCGGGGGCATCCACGATCGTGGGCACCTGGTGATAGAGGTTGCGGATGCGCTGGAGCAGCACGAGATTGGCCTGCAACCCGCCAAAGAACTGCGCCAGCAGGCGCGCGGGATCAAACACCATGACCATGCCCAGCAGAAAGGTGATGATCCCCGCCCCGTCCATGTCGAAATCGGGGCTGAGCACCATATACCCGCCGCCCCCGATCACCAGCACATAGACAAAGGCGCTGCTCAGGTCGATCGAGGGCATCACCAGCGCCTGAATGATCTGCACCCGGTTCATCAGCCCGCGGATGGCGCCGGTGCCCTGCATCAGGCGCTGCACCTCCATGGCCTCCTGGCCCGAGATCTTGACCGTGCGCATGCCGTTGACCGTCTCTTCGATGCCGTTCATGTAATCGGCCAGCGCGGTTTCGGCCTCGCCCTGGGCGTGTTTCACCCGGTCCGAGACATAGTTCATGATCCATATGATGAAGGGCAGCACCACGACCGCGGTGCCGAACAGGATCGGGTTCTTGTAGATCAGATAGGCAGAGACGATGATCACCGTCACGGCGTCGCGCACCGCATTGGCGGTGGCCTGCCCGACGAACACGCCCAGTTGCTGGGTCTGGGTGACCAGGCGCTGGATGATCTCGCCGGATTTCGTGCGCTCGAAATAGGCTAGGTCCAGCTTCATCAGGTGGTCGATCAGATCGCGGCGCATCTCATAGATGGCGTCGTTGCTGATCCACACCGTCAGGCGCGGCACCAGATAGGACATCAGCGCGCGCACCGCGAACAGGAAGAACACCACCAGACAGACCAGCGCCAGATCCCGCGCCGAGCCGCTGTCAAAGATCACCCGCAGCCCGCTTTCGGTCATTGCCAGAAACTGCTGATAGACCAGCCCCTGAATCAGGATCATCCCCAGCACCAGCAGCAACCAGGGCGATTTGCGCCGCAGATAGCGCGCCCAAAGCCAGCGCAGGTTGTCGCGGTCAGCCGGGGAATAAAGCGGCGCGCGTCTTGCTTTGGCAGGTTTGCTCATGGGCGGGGTCAGTCCGTTCAAAATGGTCTCGGCCCGCCCATACCCGGTTTGCGCGCCACAGTCTAACGGGCAGTGTGACGCGCCGGGAAGGCGCCGCGCCTATTCCCAGCAGCTGACGAGCACGGTCATGCCCGCCGCGCGGTCGCCCAGCTGGGACGGCGGCAACTGCCCCTGCTCAGATGTCCAGGCGGCGCGGATGCCGGCCTGTTCCAGAACCTTTTGCACCGTCGCGGCATCGGCGGCAAAGCTGACGCCATCGGGCAATTGACGCCCCTCGCTGACCGCAGGCAGAAGCATCCCCAGAACCGCGCCGCCGGCGTCGATCACCGGGCCGCCCGCGTCCTCGTCCTGCGCGGCCAGCGCCAGGCGGTTCAGGTGGTCCTCGCCGTCCAGCCCGCGCAGATCGGCGATCTCGCCATAGGTCAGGCTGGGCGCGCCCAGCACGCCGCCATAGGAATATCCGGCCACGGTGATCCCGGCCTTGATGCGCGGCGCTGATTGCTGAAACGCGGCCACGCTCATCGGGGCCAGCGCCTGCACCGGGCGCAGCACGGCGATGCCGCTTGCCTCATCCATCAGGACGATCTCGGCGTCATAATCATCGTCGATGGTGATGCGCCCACAGGCGGCGACCCCTTGCGAGGTGGTGACGACCGTCCCCTGCTGATCGACATAGAACCCCGAGCGCGTCATCAGCGGCTTGCGGATCTCAAGCCCCGAGATCAGGTCGATGCTTTGCTCTTCGTTGGACCCGGCGGCCGGGTCCAGCACACCGTCGATGCGGGTGAAACTGTCCTGCATCAGCGCCAGAAGACGGCTGCGCCGCTCTTCGTCGCCCGCTGGCCACACGAGGGTAAAGCCCTTTATGCGCCCGTTGCTCAGCGTCACCTCGGTATGGGACACGGTCGTGGCGTTTTCACCAACCAGGACAAAGCCGTCATTGCGCCGCTCGCGCGGGCCGTCCTGCGGGACGATCTGCAAGGTCTGCATGATGTCATACAGGCCGAACAGCGTGTCCTGATTGCCCTCCTGGCTGATCATCAGCACGCGCGCCGGGATGTCGCCACTGGCATCGAAATGCGCGAAAGGCGGCTCATACCGGGCGAAGGCGACCACGCCGGTGGGCAGCTTCATCTCGATCCCCATGCGGCTGTCGGTGACGGTCTGGACGCCCAGCCCATCCAGAACCGCGTTATACTGGCGCAGCAGTTCGGCGCGCTGCATGGTGGTCAGGATGCCGGTCGGCTCGAACCCCTGTTCGGTCTGCCAGTCTGCCATCGCGCGCCGCGTGCCAGCGCCGAACGCGGCGTCGATCGCGCCCTGATAATGGCCGGCCCATGCCATCGCGATCTGCAGATCGGCACGCTCGTCCCGGCTGAGCTGCGCCTCGCTGGCGCGCGCCTCGCGCGGGGATTCGTCCATGACCACGGGGACCACGGGTTCCGGTTCGGTTTCAAGCGCCGTTTCGGGCACCAGCGCGGGTTCGGCCACGATCGGCGCTTGGGTATCGTCCTGTGTTTCCGGCGCAAGGGTCGCGGCCTCGGCCATGGTCAGTTGATCCACACCGATCGGCCAGATCTGGCGCTCATACTCGCTGCGCTCGGCGATATAGCTGTCGCGCGGGATGCGCCCTTCGGCGCGCAGGGTGCGCAGGATGTTCTGGGCATCCTCGGGGTTGTAGGGGCCAAGCGCGACGCCATACCAGCCCGATCCCTGATAGAATCCGTTCACATCGCGCAATTCGCTGCTGCGCCGGCGCAGGGCCTCGTTGATGGCATTCAGGCTGGGCTGGGCCTCGATCTGGACCCAGACAAGGGGCTGGGCGCTGCCGCTCTGCTGCGCGTGGGCTGTTTGCATCCCGAACAGGATCATGAGAGCGGAAGCCAGAAAAATGCGTACCATGGACTGAAATACCCCTGCCAATGTGGTTTTTGTTTTGCTTTCAGGGTGTTTTATCAAATCCACGCGCCGATGCATCTAAAATATGCACATATTATGCACGCGCGGCTGATTGACCCTGCCAATCGGGCGACGTAGGTAGGTCCGGCGATTTCAGGCGGAATGTTCCAGAGGCAATCATGGCGACGACAGGCACGGATACGGGCATGAAACCACGCAGTTTTCAGGAGATCATCCTGCGGCTTCAGGCCTATTGGGCGGCGCAGGGATGCGCTGTGGTGCAACCTTACGACATGGAGGTGGGCGCGGGCACGTTCCACCCGGCGACCACGCTGCGATCCCTCGGGCCGAATGCCTGGGCGGCCGCCTATGTGCAGCCCTCGCGCCGTCCCACCGACGGGCGCTATGGCGAAAACCCCAACCGCTTGCAGCATTATTACCAGTATCAGGTGCTGATCAAACCCAGCCCGCCCAACCTTCAGGCGCTCTATCTGGGCAGCCTTCCGGCGATCGGCATCGACATGGCGCTGCACGACATCCGCTTTGTCGAGGACGACTGGGAGAGCCCGACGCTGGGCGCGTGGGGTCTCGGCTGGGAGGTGTGGTGCGACGGGATGGAAGTCAGCCAGTTCACCTATTTCCAGCAGGTCGGCGGCCATGATTGCGCCCCCGTCTCGGGTGAGCTGACCTATGGGCTGGAGCGGCTGGCGATGTATGTGCTGGGCGTCGATCATGTCATGGACATGCCCTTCAATGACCCCGATGCGGCGATTCCGCTGACCTATGGCGACATGTTCCGCCAGACCGAACAGGAATACAGCCGCTGGAATTTCGACGTCGCCGACACCGATGTGTTGCTGCGCTCGTTCGAGAAGGCCGAGGCCGAATGCGAGGCCATTCTGGCCGCCCCGCATCAGGACCCGAAAACCGGGATGCGCATCATCATGGCCCACCCGGCCTATGACCAGTGCATCAAGGCCAGCCACATGTTCAACCTGCTGGATGCGCGCGGTGTGATCTCGGTGACGGAACGTCAGGCCTATATCGGGCGGGTGCGCGCGCTGGCCAAGAAATGCGCCGACGCCTTCGTTCAGACCCCGGCCGGCGGGTATGGCGCGTAATGGGCAAGGTCCTGACCCTGTTCATCGTGCTCACCGCAATCGTTGCGGGCGTGTCGATGTATTACCTGCAGGAATACGCCTTTTATGAGGAAATCATCCCGAACGGGCGCGACGATGTGCAACTGACCTCGCTGGTCACCGACCTGCCCGAACCGGCCCTTTATGACAATTTCCGCGCGATCGACGCCGACAGCAGCCCGATCCGCTATCGCGCCTGTTTCACCACCACGATGAGCCACGCCATGCTGAGCGAAACCTATGTGCCGATCATGAACCCCGTGCCGCGCACCGCGCCGGGCTGGTTCGATTGTTTTGACGCGGCCGCGCTGGGCGCCGATCTTGAGGCGGGCCGCGCATTGGCGTTCCTGGGAACGCGCAACGTGCAATACGGCATCGACCGGATCGTCGCCATTCACGAGGACGGACGCGGCTTCGTGTGGCACGAGATCAACCATTGTGGCGAAGTCGTCTTTGACGGCAAACCCGCCCCCGAAGATTGCCCGCAACCACCCGAAGGGTATTAGAGACCATGCCTGATCTGCTGATCGAACTTTTTTCCGAGGAAATCCCGGCGCGGATGCAGGCCCGTGCGGCCGAGGATCTGCAAGCGCGCGTGACCAACGGCCTGGTCGAGGCCGGTCTGACCTATGCCGGGGCCGCCGCGTTTTCGACGCCACGCCGCCTGACGCTCACGGTTCAGGGCCTGTCTGCCGCATCGCCCACCCTGCGCGAAGAGCGCAAGGGCCCGCGCGCCGATGCCCCCGAAAAGGCGATCGAAGGATTCTTGCGCGGGGCAGGGGTGACGCGCGATCAACTGGAACTGCGCGATGAGAAGAAGGGCCAGGTCTATTTCGCCACGGTGGTCAAAGAGGGGCGCAACGCCGATGTGATCGTCGCCGAGGTGCTGGAGGACGTGATCCGCCATTTCCCGTGGCCCAAATCCATGCGCTGGGGCAGTGGCGCCCTGCGCTGGGTGCGCCCGCTGCATTCGATCCTGTGCATCCTCAGCGACGAATCCGGTGAGACCCGCATCGTCGATCTGGACGTCGACGGGATCAAGGCCGGCAACACCACCGAGGGCCACCGCTTCATGGCGCCGGGGCGGTTTGCCGTGACCTCGTTCGATCAGTATCAGACCGGGCTGAAACAGCGCAACGTCGTGCTGGACGCCGCCGAGCGCGCCGAGGCGATCTGGCAGGATGCCTCCAATCAGGCCTTCGCCGCCGGGCTGGAGCTGGTCGAGGACCGCGCCCTGCTGGCCGAAGTGGCCGGTCTGGTGGAATGGCCGGTCGTGCTGATGGGCACGATCGACCAGCAGTTCCTTGGCCTGCCCGCCGAGGTGTTGCAGACCAGTATGCGCGAACATCAGAAGTTCTTTTCGGTCCGCAATCCCGCGACCGGGCGGATCGAACGCTTTGTCACCGTCGCCAATATCGAGACGGCGGATCACGGCGCGACCATCCTTGCCGGCAACCAGAAGGTGCTGGCCGCGCGGCTGTCGGACGCGAAATTCTTTTGGGAAAACGACCTGCGCGTGGTGCAGGCCAAGGGGCTTGAGGGCATGGCCGCGGGGCTGGCCGATGTCACCTTCCACAACAAGCTGGGCAGCCAGGCCGAACGCATCATCCGGATCGAGGCGCTGGCGCGCGAGATCGCGCCGCTTGTCGGGGCCAAGCCCGATCTGGTGGCGCAGGCCGCGCGCGTGGCCAAGGCCGACCTGCAATCGGAAATGGTGGGCGAATTCCCTGAATTGCAGGGCGTGATGGGGCGCTATTACGCGCTGGCGGCGGGCCATGATGACGGCGTGCCAGAAGCCTGCGAAGAGCATTATTCGCCATTGGGCCCAAGCGACGATGTGCCCACAGCGCCGGTATCCGTCGCCGTGGCGCTGGCGGACAAGCTGGACCTGCTGACCGGGTTCTGGGCGATTGACGAGAAACCGACAGGAAGCAAGGATCCCTACGCGCTGCGCCGGGCCGCGTTGGGCGTTATTCGGTTGGTGTTGGAGAACCGAGTTCAGTTCGGTTTACATGGTATTTTGAGTAATCATCTGAATGAGGCTTTTCCAATCGTTCAGACCTCTGAGCGCGGTCCAGAGCCGCGCACATCAGATGAACCATTTGAGCGCATTGTGCCAAACCTCCTCGCCTTCTTCCATGACCGCCTCAAGGTTTATCTGCGCGATCAGGGCATCCGCCATGACGTGATCGACGCCTGCATCGCCATGGAGGGCAATGACGACCTTGCCCTGCTGGTCAAACGCGCCACCGCGCTGAGTGACTTCCTGAAAACCGATGACGGCGAAAACCTGTTGCAGGGGTTCAAGCGGGCCAACAACATCCTCAGCCAGGCCGAGGAAAAGGATGGCGTCGAATATTCCTATGGCGGGGATATCAAATTTGCCGAAACCGACGAAGAGCGCGCGCTGTTTGCCGCGCTGGACGGGGCCGAGCATGAGATCACCCCCCGCATGAAGGCCGAGGATTTCGAGGGCGCGATGGTGGCGATGGCCGCCCTGCGCCCCGCCGTCGATGCGTTTTTCGAGGCCGTCCAGGTCAATTCCGACAATCAGATCGTGCGGCGCAACCGGCTGAACCTGCTCAGCCGTATCCGCCATATCTGCCTGTCGGTCGCCGATCTGACGCGCATCGAAGGCTAGGGCGCGGACCTTTGGTCAGGGACGGGATGTATCCCCGGTTTTCCTTGCCTTGCGCGTGATCCTGCGTATGCTGCGCACACAGCAAAGGATTTGCCGCAGTGCAGCAAGACATCCCACATTTCACCCTGATCACGCCCGACGCGCCGCTGGCCGCCGAGACCCATGGCGGGCGTGCAAAATGCATGCAGCGGCTGGTGCGGCTGGATCTGCCTGTGCCGCGCACGGTTGCGCTGTCGTTTCAGGCGGTGCGCGCGATCGCGGCGGGCAAACTGCCCGACATGCGCGAATTGCTGCGGCTGCTGGGGGATGCCACGCTGTTATGCGTGCGCCCGTCCTCGGAGGATCCGGACTGGGGCGGGCCGCGTGCGGTGCTCAATATCGGGATGAGCGACGCCACCTGCGCCAGCCTGTCCAAACGCATCGGCAAACTGGCGGCGGTGCGGCTATATGTGCGCTTCGTGCAATCCTACGCGATCCACGTCGCGCGGCTGGATGCCGACATGTTCGACGATCTGGCCGAAGACCCGTTCAAGGGGCTGGATCAGGCGTTGCGCGCCTATGAGGACGAAGCGGAAGAGCCCTTTCCCCAGGACCCCGCCGTGCAACTGGCCGAGGTCCTGCGCTCGATGGCGCGCGCTTGGGAGGGCACGACCGCGCGGTTGCTGAGGCAGGCCAAGGGCGCGCCGGCGGATGCCGGGCTGGGCCTTGTCGTGCAGGAAATGGCGATCGGCCTGGGCAAGGGCGAATGCGGGTCGGGCGTGCTGCAACTGGTCAACAGCCAGACCGGTGTGCGCAAGATGACCGGCCGCTACCTGAGCCAGAGCCAGGGCCGCGATGCGCTGAGCAGCGAAAACGACGCGCTTTACCTTGAGCGTGATCCGCGCGGCCCCTCGCTTGAGGAACTGGCGCCCGACGCCTTTGCCCAGCTCAAGACCTACACGGCGCTGATGCGCGAAAAGCTGCGCGAAGAGATGCAGGCCGAATTCACCATCGAAAACGGCAAGCTGTTCCTGCTGGACGGGGTGCGCGTGGCGCGCAATGCCCGCGCGGCGGTCAGCATTGCCGTGGCGCTGGCCGAGGACGGGATCATCACCCGCCAGGAGGCGCTGCTGCGGATCGAGCCGCGCGCGCTGAATGAGCTTCTGCACCGTCAGGTGGACCCCGGCGCGCCGCGCGACGTGCTGGCGCGCGGGATTGCCGCCAGCCCCGGCGCCGCGACCGGCAAGATCGTGTTCGATGCCGAAACCGCGCAGGCCCATCACGCGCGCGGCGAGGCGTGCGTTCTGGTGCGCCGTGAAACCAGCCCCGAGGATATTCGCGGGATGCACGCCGCCGTTGCGGTGCTGACCGAACGCGGCGGCATGACCAGCCACGCGGCGGTGATCGGGCGCGGCATCGGCCTGCCCTGCGTGGTGGGGGCGTCCGATATCCGGTTCCAGACCCGGCGCAAACAGCTTGTCGCGCCGGATGGGCGGGTGCTGAAGGCGGGCGACGAGATCACGATTGATGGCACCAGCGGTGATGTGCTGTTCGGGCGGGCGGCGCTTCTGGATGCGGGGCATGACGACAGTTTTCAGGTGCTGATGGAATGGGCGGATGAGATGCGCGACATCGGCGTGCGCGCCAATGCCGACACGCCTGCCGATGCCAAGGTGGCGCTGAATTTCAAGGCGCAGGGCATCGGGCTGTGCCGGACGGAACACATGTTCTTTGAAACCGAACGTCTGACCGTGATGCGCGAGATGATCTTTGCCGGAAGCAGCTCGGACCGCGCCGCCGCGCTGGAACGCCTGTTGCCCATGCAGCGCGCCGATTTCGCCGATCTGTTCCGCATCATGCATGGTCAGCCGGTATGCATCCGCCTGTTCGATCCGCCGCTGCATGAATTCCTGCCGACCGACCGCGCCGGGCATCGCGAACTGGCCGAGGTGCTGGATCTGCCGGTGTCGGACGTAACCCGCCGGGTCGACGCGATGGCCGAGCACAATCCGATGCTGGGCCTGCGCGGGGTGCGTCTGGGAATCACCGTCCCCGAGATCTACGACATGCAGTCGCGCGCGATCTTCGAGGCGACCCTCGAGGTCAAGCGCGAAGGCGTGGTGATCGTGCCCGAGGTGATGATCCCGCTGGTCTCCGCCAAACGCGAGGTCCAGCTGGTCAAGGCCCGGATCGAGGCCATCGCCGCCGCCGTGCGTCATGAAACCGGGCAGGATTTCAGCTATCGGCTGGGGGTGATGGTGGAAACGCCCCGCGCGGCCCTGCGCGCCGGCGATATCGCGCCCGAAGTGTCGTTCCTCAGCTTTGGCACCAATGACATGACCCAGATGACCTATGGCCTGTCGCGCGACGATGCCGGACGCTTCATGTCCACCTATGTGCAGCAGGGCGTCTATCCCGAAGATCCGTTTCATACGCTGGACGTGGAAGGGGTGGGCGAATTGCTGGTGATCGGGGCGGCACGCGGGCGCGCCGCGCGCCCGGATCTGGTGTTGTCGGTTTGTGGTGAACATGGCGGTAACCCCGAATCAATCGCGTTTTGCAGGGCTGCCGGATTCGACTATGTTTCATGCTCGCCCTTCCGTGTTCCGGTCGCGCGATTGGCCGCCGCGCAATTGGCGGTTCGTGACAAGATCGGGTAGAGTCCCGCTTTTCCACCACCAGATCAGGGGGGTTTCGCTGGCCCCGGCTGGCTGTTGCCCGGTGCCGTGGCCTTGCAAAAAAGCGCCTGACTGGACGAAACCGCCTGTTTTCGTTAAAGGACCCCTTGGACCAGAAGGGCCCATTGCCCGTAATGGAAAAAGGAACGACACATGTTGCGTATTTTTTTGGCCGCTTTGCTGGCGCTTGCCGGCCCGGTTGCGGCGGACACGGCTGTGGACAAACTCATGGGGCACGAGCGGCGCGCCCTTGGCGCAATGTCCGGGGCGCGGTTGGCGGAATACCTCAGGCAGCCAGAGACGAAATTCACCTATTCCAGCGAATGGGTGGATGGGCTGAAGCCCGCCAAAGGTGACAATGAATGGCGCTGCCTGGCCGAGGCGCTCTATTTCGAGGCCCGCGGCGAAAGCGTGAAGGGCCAGTTCGCCGTTGCCGAAGTCATCATGAACCGCGTCGACAGCCCGGCCTATCCCGACACGATCTGCGGTGTGATCACCCAGGGGACCGGGCGCAAATATGGCTGCCAGTTCACCTATACCTGCGATGGTCACAAGGAAGTGATCGGTGAGCCGCGCGCGTTCGAACGCGTGGGCAAGGTGGCCAAGGTGATGATCAAGGGCGCGACGCGCAGCCTGACCAACGGGGCGACGCATTACCACACCCGCGCGGTCAGCCCCCGCTGGGCAAGGACATTCCCGCGCACGGCAACCATCGGCGTGCATCATTTCTATCGTCAGCCCACGCGCCTGTCGCAGAACTGACGCGCCCTGCCTGCTTGCCCATCATCACCGGGCATGGCGAAAATGCACCTTTGTCTGCCGGGTTTGTCCATGTTATGCGGCGCGCCAGGACGTAACGTCAGCCACAGACACGACCCGGAGCAGACCTGATGAGCAACGAAATCCGACTGGCCTTTGAACATCCCGCCGCGCGCGCGCGCGCGACGGCGCCCGAGGGCACGCTGGATCGCATTTCGTTGCGCGATCATATCGTCGAGGTCGAGATCGGCGCCTTTCAGTCCGAGCGCGGCACGACCCAGCGGGTCTGCTTCAACGTGGTTGTCGAAGTGCGCCCGCTGGATGACCCCTTGACCGATGATGTGGACCGCATCCTCAGCTATGACCGCGTGACCGAGGCGATCGCGACCGAACTGGCCGAAGAGCGCCTGAACCTGCTTGAGACGCTGGCCGAACGTATCGCCGAGCGTATCCTGATGGAGCCGCAGGCGGTGCGGACCTTCGTGCGGATCGAAAAGCTGGATCGCGGTCCGGGGGCCCTTGGCGTCGAGATCATGCGCTCGGTCGATGACCTCGCGGCCAAGCCGTTGGCGGCCAAGATCCCGCATCCGCATGTGGTGTTCCTGAGCAATATCGCGCTGAAATCGCCCAATCTGGGCAGGTGGCTGGATCAGCTTGAGGCGCGCGCCGAGCCGGTGATCCTGTGTGTCGGGCGCGCCGATGTGCCCCCGCCCCAGACCGGGCACCGGATGACCCAACGCCGCGTCGATCTGCTGGCGATCGAGCAGAACGCATGGGTTCTGGCCGGGCGCGATGATCGCTGCGTGGTGGTCGATACCCGGACCGAACTGGACTGGGCAATGAAGAATGGCCGGATCAGCGTCTGGGCCCCTTCCAAGATCGTGCTGGATGCGGTCGACGGGCCGACGGTCGGGCCGGACAGGCCGGTCGACCTGGCGGCGTGGTTCTGCGGGCATATGGAGGCCTCCGACCTCATGCTGATCGGTGTGCACCCGCCCGCCGAATGCCCTGTGCCCGTGGTGGTGCAGGACATCGCGCAATCCGGTCTGTGACGCACCCGGCGGCAGGGCTGGACGTGGCATCATGAGCAAACTCTATTATCGCCCCATCGCGCGGTATGATCCCCTTCGCCCCGATGGCGCCATGCCGCTGGCCGGGGGCTGGACCTGGTTCAGTGAGGTCGAGGAAATGCAACGCGATGGCGCCTCAAGGCTGCTTGCGGCGGGGGATCTGCCTGATGAGATTCTGACCCGCCTGACGGCCCCGCGCGCGCCGATTGCCGGGCTGGCATTCGATGCGCCCCGCCTGATGGGCATCCTCAACGTGACCCCTGACAGTTTTTCCGACGGCGGTCAGCATGACGCGCCCGAGGCGGCGCTGACGCGCGCCCGCGCCATGGTGTCCGAGGGGGCGGACATGATCGACGTGGGCGGGGAATCCACCCGCCCCGGCGCGGCCCCGGTGGCGATCGAACAGGAAATCGCGCGCACCGCGCCGGTGATCGCCGCGATCCGGGGCGCGCTGGAGGTGCCGGTCTCGATCGACACCCGCAAGGCCCCCGTCGCCGAGGCGGCCGCGCGGGCGGGCGCGGCGCTGGTCAATGATGTGGCGGGCTTTACCCATGATGCCGCGCTGGCCCCGTTCTGCGCGCGCGCCAATCTGCCGGTCTGCGTGATGCATGCGCAGGGCACGCCCGAAACGATGCAGCAGAATCCGCGCTATGATCATGTGGCGCTGGACGTCCATGATTTTCTGGCCGCGCGGATTGCCGCGCTTGAGGCGATCGGCATCGCGCGCGCGCGCATCGTGGTCGATCCCGGCATCGGCTTTGGCAAGACGCAGGCGCATAACCTGACCCTGATGCAGCACCTCAGCCTGTTTCACACCCTGGGCTGTCCGATCCTGCTGGGCGCGTCGCGCAAGCGGTTCATCGGCGACATCGGCGCAACATCGACCATGCAGGCGCGGATGCCGGGGTCGGTGGCGGTGGCGCTGGCCGCGGTCGCGCAAGGTGTGCAGATCCTGCGCGTGCATGATGTCGAGGCGACACGTGCCGGTGTGGCGCTATGGCAGGCGGTGACGCAGGCGGCAGGTTAATATTTGCGTGAAAACAACCGTTTCAGCGCGCCCAACTGGCTGAGCGCAAGCCCCCCGAGGATCAGCACCAACGCCCAGAGCAACCCGCCGGGCAATGGCTCGGCCAGCACAACGGTGCCCAGGATGACCGACCACAGCGGCACCTGGTAGTTGACCAGGGTCAGGAAAACCGGCCCCGCATCGCGCACCACCTGAACGGTCAGCATCTGCGCCACCCCGGTCGGCAGGATCCCCAGATAGATCAGCGCCAGCAGGGCCAGCGTCGGAACCTGCTCCGGCAGCGGTTCGTTGATCAGGGCATAAGGCGTAAAGAGCAGCGCCGCGATGGACAGCGCCGCCGCCGACAGCGACAGCATATGCACCGGCGGGCAGACCCGTGTGATGATCGACCCGATGGCATAGCACCCCGCGGCCGCGATGCAGGCCAGGCGCGCCAGGGTCTCCATCTCGCTGCCGGTATCGGCAAAGGCCGCGGGCCCGATCAGAACCGCGACGCCGATGGTGCCGATGGTAAATCCGATGCTGCGCCGCAGGCTCATCCGCTCTCCGGGCAAAAGGAAATGCGCCAGCGGCAACACGAACAGCGGCACCATGGACATGCACACCCCGGCAAAGCCCGAGGCGATGAATTGCTGCCCCCAGGACAGAAGGAAGATCGGCACCGCGTTGGTAAACAGCCCCATCCCCAACGCGCAGATCCAGATCATCCGCGCGCCCGGTCCACGGACCGGCGGTATGCCGACGCCGCGCGCATAGGCCAGCGACACCAGAAAGATTGCCCCCAGCGTCAGCCGCGCGGCCACCAGCAGCAACGGCCCGACACCGGTCAGCGCCACGCTGACCAGCATGAAGGACGCCCCCCAGATGATGCCAAGCGCACCGATCTTGAGCCAGTTGATGGGGCGTATCGTGGGCATTTGGCCGCTCCTGCGAGACTGGGTGAAACATGTGGGCGCGAAACATGAAAGGGCACCCGCGCGGCGGATGCCCTTGTGTTTGAAACCCGTTGACGGGCCTTAGTTCTTGGCCTGATCCACCAGTTTCCCGGCACTGATCCAGGGCATCATGTCGCGCAGCTTGCGACCGACCTCTTCGATCTGATGCTCGTCGTTCATGCGGCGCGTGCCCTTGAAGAACGGCTGACCCACGGCATTTTCCTGCATGAAGTCACGCACGAATTTGCCCGACTGGATGTCGCGCAGGATCGCCTTCATTTCCTTCTTGGTCTGCTCATAGGGCAGGACGCGTGGGCCGCTGACATATTCGCCGTATTCGGCGGTGTTGGAGATCGAATAGTTCATGTTGGCGATGCCGCCTTCATAGATCAGATCGACGATCAGCTTGACCTCGTGCAGGCACTCGAAATAGGCCATTTCGGGCGCATAACCCGCCTCGACCAGCGTCTCGAAGCCCATGCGGATCAGCTCGACCAGACCGCCGCACAGAACCGCCTGTTCGCCGAACAGATCGGTTTCGCATTCCTCGCGGAAGTTGGTTTCGATGATCCCCGAGCGCCCGCCACCGATGGCCGAGCAATAGCTGAGGCCGATTTCCAGCGCCTTGCCGGATGCGTCGCGATCCACCGCGACCAGGCAGGGCACGCCGCCGCCTTTGACATATTCGCCGCGCACGGTGTGGCCGGGGCCCTTGGGGGCCATCATGATGACGTCGATCCCTTCCTTGGGTTCGATCAGGCCGAAATGCACGTTCAGACCGTGGGCAAACGCAATCGCGGCGCCCTCGCGGATGTTGTCATGCACATATTTCTTGTAGGTTTCGGCCTGCAACTCATCGGGCATGGTGAACATGATCAGGTCGGCCCATTTGGCGGCCTCGGCAATGCCCATGACCTTGAGACCCTCGGCTTCGGCCTTCTTGGCGCTTTTCGAGCCATCGCGCAGGGCGACGACAAGGTTTTTCGCGCCCGAATCGCGCAGGTTCAGCGCGTGGGCGTGGCCTTGGCTGCCATAGCCCAGAATGGCCACTTTCTTGTCCTTGATCAGGTTGATGTCGCAATCGCGATCATAGTAAACGCGCATGGTTTCGTCCTTTCGTTGATTTCTGGGCGATAATAGCCAAATACCACCGATAGGGTGTGCAATTTTACGACTATCAGCGCGTGTAAGTCAGTATTCATGCGTTGTTGGCGGCATATTCGGAAAAATCATGCGCATTCGCGCTGCTGCAGGCCAACGCCCTGCACATTCGCCCCAGCCTGCGCGCGGCGCGCCAGATAGCGCGACTCGGCCATCGACAGGGCAGGGTGGCACAGCTTGGGCATCGACGTTTCACAGCCGGGAAAGATCGCGCGCAATTCGGCCTGCGCGTCCGACGGCAGACCATCGGCCGCCATCGCGCCGGCAAACAGGCTTTCGGTGGCGATCCCTTCGGAGAACAGCATTTCGTGGTTCTCAAGCAGGATATGCAGATAGTCCGCGCGCGGCATCGGGGCGGGGCGCACACGCGCGCCATCGACCAGCGATTTGGCCGGGACCAGAACGTCGCGATGCCCGAAATGAAGCTCCGCGACGGGCGAGCGCAGCAACACGCGATGCTGCGGCGACAGGAACAGATCGCGCCGGTTTCCCAGCACGCCCGCGCCGATGCGGATCGGCGCCAGATTGCCCAGCCCGCACACCGCCCTGCGCCCGATCCACAGGATCGTCTGCGCGCCGCTGTCCAGGGTCAGAACCTGCCCGCCAGCTCTCAGCGTCTCGATGCGGCGGGGACCGTCGGGCGTTTCGATCTGCGTGCCCGCCAGAAAGCAGGGCACCTGATCCGGTATGGTGACGCTTTGACCGGTCCCGCCATAGCTTGAGACGCCCTGGATATAGTGCAGCGTGGTGCCGGGCGGCGGGGCGGGGCCGTCAAACATCACCCCGACCACCGAGGTCGAATACCCTTGGGTGATCGAGACGCCGACCATGCGGTAGGCGGTTCCGGAATCGTCGAACAGCGTGACCTCGTATTCGTTTTCGACATTGACCGGCGGCGGGTTTTTCCAGCGGATCGTCTCATCATTGGGCAGGTAGGTAACGCCATCGACCGTGAGCGGCTGCGTCAGCCTCTGATCCACCACTTTCGAGCCGGAAAACGGATCATCCGTCAGAACGCCGTCGGCGTCGTCAAAGGTGATATCGACCATCGGGCCGGAAAAGGTCAGGCTGAGATCGCTGGGTCTTTCCCAACTGAAGGCGTCACCGTTCAGCGCCCTGCCGATCACGTCATTGGTAACCGGGCGACCGTTGGAATCATAGGTGATGCTGACTTCGCTCTTGGCATAGATCTGGATCGTGCGTTCGCTCATGCCTGTTTGCCTGTGTCCTGCTCATCGGCGCATTGACGGGGTGTCTATGATGCGATCGGGCCGGGCGAAGATGCACCGCACGGGCGATTTTTTCATTATATTCTAGTATTTAGGCCGCTCTGCCCATTTGTTCAAGTGGCGTCGTCGCGCGCCGCGCGGCGCTGCATCCGCGACGGTCGGGCAGGCGCGCCGGGGATAATGGATTTGACGCGATCCTGCATTCTTGCGAATAGATTTGGCAGTCATGGATCAAACAAGGTCTTTATCATGCTCGATGATCTCGATCGTCGCCTGTTGCGCCATTATCAGCGCGATCCGCGCCTGTCGCCCTCCGAACTGGCCGATCTGGCCGGGGTGACGCCCGCCACCTGTGCGCGGCGGCTGGACCGGATGCAGACCAGCGGCGTGATCCGGGCCAACCGGGCGGTGATCGACTGGCGCGTGCTTGGCTACGGCGTCGAGGTGTCGATGCGGGTCACGCTGGACAAGACGCATCCGCGCGCCTTTGACGAATTCAGCGAAGCCGCCCGCGCGGTGCCCGAGGTGGTGGAGTTGCAGACCTTTCTGGGGCGCGTCGATCTGCGCCTGTCTGTGATCGCCCGCGACATGGCGCATTATCAGCAGGTCTATCGCAGCGCGATCCTGACCTTGCCCCACATCACCGATATCGAGGCGCTGATGCATATCGCGCGCATCAAGTCCGAAGAAGGGCTGCCGCTGTGATCGACCTCGATTCAACCGACCGGCGCATCCTGCGCGCCCTGTGCGAGGACGCCACCCAAAGTGCCTCGGCGCTTGGGCGTCAACTGGGCCTGTCGCAGCCCGCGACATGGCGGCGGATCAGGCGGCTATATGACAGCGGCGTGATCAAGGGGCAGCGGCTGGATCTGGATCTGGAGCGGCTGGGCTTTGGCGTTTCGGTCTTTCTGGGGGTCAAGCTGGCCACCAAGGGGCGCGTCAGCCTTGAGGATTTCGAACGTGCGGTAACGGCCATCCCCGAGGTGCAGACCGTCGAGCATATCCTGGGGCTGTATGATTACCGGCTGCGCATCGTCGCCCGCGACATCCCCGATTTCGAGAGGGTGCTGCGCCGCCGGATCATGACATTGCCCGGTGTCGGCGATGTCGAGGCCAATGTCCTGCTCAGCGAGGAGCGCCGCCCCGGCCCCATCGGCGCATGACGCAACGCGGCGATTGACGCCGCACCGGGGCGGGGTATGACGGGTGCGACGAACGCTTTGCCTTTGGTGCGCCCGCGCGGTAGCCAATGGGCAACAGATACAGGAGACAGATCCATGACCGCCCTTCTCAACGACATCGACCCCGACGGCCTGCTGGAATATTCGGTCGTGTTCACCGACCGGTCGCTGAACCACATGTCGGTGATCTTTCAACAGGTGATGCGCGATATTTCGGGCCTGCTGAAAGAGGTCTACAAAGCCGATGCCGTGGCGCTGATCCCCGGTGGCGGCAGTTATGCGATGGAGGCGGTGGCGCGCCAGTTCGGCAAGGATGCCCATGCGCTGATCGTGCGCAACGGCTGGTTCTCGTATCGCTGGACGCAGATCTTCGATGCCGGGCAGTTCACGTCCGACACCACCGTCTGCATGGCGCGCCAGACCGGCAACGGGGCGACAGCGCCCTTTGCCCCGGCCCCGATCGACGAGGTGGTGGCGAAAATCCATGAGGCCAAGCCCGATGTCGTCTTTGCGCCGCATGTCGAAACCTCGGCGGGGCTGATCCTGCCGGATGACTATCTCACCGCATTGGCCAGCGCCGCGCATGAGGTCGGGGCGCTGATGGTGCTGGACAGCATCGCGTCGGGCTGTGCGTGGGTCGACATGAAGGCGACCGGCGTCGATGTGCTGATCTCGGCGCCGCAAAAGGGCTGGTCGGCGTCGCCCTCGGCGGGGATGGTGATGATGTCCGAACGCGCGCTGGAGCGGCTTGCGGCAACGCAATCGGACAGTTTCGCGATTGACCTAAGGAAATGGCACCAGATCATGCAGGCCTATGAAAACGGCGGCCATGCCTATCACGCCACCATGCCCACGGATGCGCTGCGTGCGTTGCGCGACACGATGCTGGAAACCCGCGATTACGGGTTTGAAAGGCTGCGCTCGGCACAGTGGGAACTGGGCGATGGCGTGCGCGCGATGCTGGCCGAAAAGGGCGTGACCTCGGTCGCGGCCGAGGGGTTTGGCGCGCCGGGTGTGGTGGTCAGCTATACCGATGATCCCGCCATTCAGAACGGCAGTAAATTCGCCGCCGAAGGGATGCAGATCGCCGCCGGTGTGCCGCTGCAATGCAATGAGCCAGAGGGCTTTCGCACCTTCCGTCTGGGCCTGTTCGGGCTGGACAAGCTCTATGATGTGCAGGGGGCGCTGATGCGTCTGAAAAGCGTGCTCGACAAGGTGCTCTGAGCGGGGTCAGCCGCGCGCGCCCAGACCCAGCCGCATCAGCGTCTTGCGCACCGGCGCCAGCGAATAGATGGCGTTCAGCCCCATCGCGCGCGCATCGCGCAGGGGCTGGGCGTGCATCTGCGAGGCGCGGTTCAGCAGGTCGATCCCGGCCACCCGCGCGCAGATTTCGCCGTGCCGACGCTTGTGATAGCTGTCCAGCATTGCCCGGTCGCCCAGCCGGTCAGGCGCGGCCACGGCCAGATCCAGCAGAACGCGCATATCCCCCAGTGACATGTTCAGCCCCTGCGCGCCGATCGGGGGCACCACATGCGCGGCCTCGGCCACCAGCGCCACACGCTCGCTGGACATGCGCCGGGCGATCTGGCTGATGATCGGCCAGACCGTGCGCCGTGAGGCCAGCGTGAGCGGCCCGAACAGATGGCACGAGCGGCGGTTCATCTCGGCCTCGAATGCGGGCGTGTCCAGCGCGGCAAGGCGCAGGGCCTCGGGGCCGTCCTCCATCCACACGATCGCCGAGGATGGCAGCCCCTGATAATCGGGCAGCGGCACAAGGGTGAACGGCCCGCCCGAGCGGTGGATCTCAGTCGACACATTGCCATGTGGAATCGGATGCGTGACCGCAAAGGCCAGCGCCTTCTGGCCATAGCGGATTGTCCTGACGCTGATCCCTGCCGCCTCGCGGATGGGCGACGCGCGCCCGTCAGCCGCGATCACCAGCCTTGTGCGCACCAGCGTGCCGTCCGATAGCGTGACGCGGGCCTCGGCCTCGCGGGTGAACAGGCCGGCCGTGCCGGTGCCGGGGCGGAATTCGACATTGGGCATGTCACCCAGATGCGCCGCCATTTCACGCCGCAACAGCCAGTTGGGCAGGTTCCAGCCAAAGGGCAGGTCGGATATGTCGGAGGATTGAAATTCCTTGGTCAGGCGCGGCTCCGGCTCAACCCCGCCGGCATCGACGATCCGCATCACCCTGAGTTCCGCGGCATGCGGCGCCAGACGCGCCCAGAGGCCCGCCCGCTCAAGCAGGGTCTGCGCCGGTTGCAGGAACGCGGTCGAGCGCAGATCGGCCCCTTGCGCATCACGCTCGATGATCGGCGGGGCCGGATCGACGCACAGAACCGAAAATCCGGCATTGCCGAACACCGCCGCCGCCGTCAGCCCCGCGACACCGCCACCGGAAACCACAATGTCAAAATCGCTCATCTCATGCGCCCCTGTCTTGCCTGCGCCCAAGGTAATCCCGGCGCGGGATACGCACCAGCGGCATCTGGTCACGGCGCTGCGTTGCGGCTGGGCGGTTCACGAAAGCTGCGCCAGAAACGCGCCCAGATCGTCGGTATGGTGGTGGATATGCGGCGCGCCCTCGGCCACCGGGGCCACATGCACCGTTTGCATCCCCATCGCATGGGGCACGATCAGGTTGCGCGGATCATCCTCGAACATGGCGGCCCGGTCGGCACGCAGCCCGTCGCGGGCGAAGACCTGATCGAACGCCGCCTTTTCGGGTTTGGGCAGAAAGGTCGCGTGCTCGACCCCGTAGATCGCGTCAAAAATACCGCTGAGGCCGCGCGCGGCGATCACCCGCTCGGCATAGGGGGCGGTGCCGTTGGTATAGACGATCTTGCGGCCGGGCAGGGCGGTGATGGCGCGGCGCAGATCGGGATCGGGGCTGAGCTGATCCAGCGAGATATCGTGCACTTCGATCAGGTAATCCGCGGGGTCCATGCCATGTTCGCGCATCAGGCCGGCCAGCGTGGTGCCATGGTTGTGCCAGTATTCCAGCCGCAACTCGTTGGCCTGCGCGTGCGTCACGTTCAGCGTGTCCATGACGAATTGCGTCATCTTGACCTCGATCTGATCGAACAGCCGCACGGCGGGCGGATAAAGCGTGTTGTCGAGGTCAAAGACCCAGTGATCGACATGTGTGAAAGACAGTTTTGGCATGGGGCCAAGGATACAGCGTGCGGCGCGCGGGGGAAACCACATATTCCGTCGCGCGCCTGTCTGGTGATATCAAGGGGATGCGGGGTTGATTGCAGGTTCCCGCAAGGGGTAGGGTCGCGTATCCATTCGTCATTACGGGATTTTCCGGATCATGAAGCCAGTTCAGAAAGACGCCTATTCGCTGGTTCTGGAGGCGATTGACGTCGGAATCTACAAACCCGGTGACCGGCTGGTGGAAAGCGACCTTGCGGAACGCTTTGGCATGTCGCGCACACCGATCCGCGAGGCGCTGCAGCGGCTGGAAACGCAATCCCTGCTGGCCCGCGACGGGCGCAGCCTGATCGTGGCGTCGCTGGATCACAACCAGATGGCCGAGCTTTACGTCGTGCGCGCCGAGCTTGAGGGGCTGGCCGCCAGTCTTGCCGCACGCCACGCCACCGACGAAGAGGTGCGCGTGCTGCGCGACATGGTGGAAGCCGACCGCGCATTGCTGGGCCAGCCGGGGGCGATGGCGCGGGCCAACCGGCGGTTTCACAAGCAGATCCACCTGGCCTCGCATAACCGGTTTCTTGTTCAGCAACTGGATCTTGTGCATCGCTCGATGGTGTTGATGGCGACGACATCGCTTGCCGCCGTGGGGCGTGACAAGGACGCGATCGACGAACATGACGCGATCGTGCGCGCGATCGAGGCGCATGACAGCGCGGGCGCGCGTGACGCGCTCAAGTCACATATTTCAAAAGCGTTCGTGACCCGGCTGAAGCTGGATTCCGGTGAGGTCAACTCCACCATCTGAGGCCGGCGCGTTGACCAGCGCAAGGGAATGGCCGTGACGTGTCTTGTCCCAGAAGAACGGCGCGAAAACCATCTCGTAGAGGGCCTTGTAGGCGGCGATGGTGCCCAGGGGGGCATAGAACGGCATCGACGGCGTCCAGCGCATCAGGTGGCGGTGCGCCCGCCCCGAAACCGAGAATGTGTGGATCGCGACATTCAGCACCTCGACGGCCAGAAACAACTGCCCGACGCGCATCAGCACCTCACGCGACAGCACCGGGTCCAGAGGGTGCGGCAGCCCCAGCAGCACCAGCCAGAAGGACCACAGGAACGGCGCCAGCATGAATTGCGACAGCGCGGTGATGAAATGCGCCTGAAAGCCCCAGAATTTCCACGCGCCCAATTGCCGATAGAGCAGGCGCGGGCGGCGCATATGCACTAGATAGGTGGTCATGTACCCCTTGAGCCAACGCGAGCGTTGCTTGATCCAGGGCCAAGCCCGGCAATTGGCCTCTTCTCCGGTGACGGTGCCGATCACCTCGGTGCGATAGCCATGCCGCGCCAGCCGAAAGCCCAGATCGGCGTCTTCGGTCACGTTATGGGCATCCCACCCGCCCAGTTCCTCAAGCACATCGCGCCGGAAATAAAGCGTTGTCCCGCCAAGCGGAATCGCAAAGCCCAGCCTGGCAAGGCCGGGCAGCATGGTGCGGAACCAGGTGGCGTATTCGATGGTGAAACAGCGCGCCAGCCAGTTTTGGCGCGGGTTGTAATAATCCAGAATGCCCTGAAGACAGACCAGATCCGGCGGCGCGGTCTGAAACCGGCGCGCGATCGTGGTGATCTGATCGGGGTCCGGCGCATCCTCGGCGTCGAAAATGCCGATGATGTCGCCCTCGCAAAAATCCAGCGCATAGTTCATCGCGCGCGGTTTCGTGCGCGGCTGGCCATCGGGCACCACCACGGCGCGCATCCATGGGGGCAGGTCGATCTCGGCCAGGGTCTGACGGGTCAGGGCATCGTTTTCCTCAAGCACCAGAACCACATCGAGCAGGCATTTGGGATAGGTCAGGCGGCTGAGCCGCTTTATCAGGGCATGGGCGATCTCGGTCTCGCGAAACAGCGGCACCAGAACCGAAACCTTGGGCAGTTTCTGACCGCTCGAGACGGGGGGCGGCTGCGTTTCGGGGTTTCCGGCCATGATTCGCGCGCAAAAGGCGGCCGTTTTCAGCGCCGCGGACACCAGCAACGTGAAGGCTGCCCAGCCGATGAATACCGAAAACAGCAGCGTCGGAAAGGCAAAGCTGAGCGCAATGCACATCCCGATGACCGCCAAAGTCGCGGCCAGCCTGCGATAGGGGGCGGCCGACCAGTTCCGACAACTCTCGATGAGGGGCACGCGCGATTGGGCGACGCGGGTCAGGGCCGCGCGGTTCTCATTTGCGGTCATGTCCTGAATATCGCGACGCGGCGCGATCACGATCGGCAATGTGCCGATATCGGCCTGTTTTGATGCCGGCAGATCCTCGATCAGGGCCGACAGCGCCGTCGGGTCGCTGAGCGCGAGATGAGGTTTTCCCTCCATATCAATGATTTGCGCGCTTCCGTGACGCAGGAATATACGCGCGTCAATGTCGGTGCTGGGTGTGCCTGCGTCCTGCAATTGATCGGATGCCAGCACGATGGTGTTTGCACGGCACGCCTGCGCGGCCAGTATCTCGGCCTCGCTTGCCAGTCCTTCGGCCTGGAGAACCCGCGCCAGAGGGGCGTCGCAATATTGTTGCACCAGCTGGGCCAGCTTGGCATCGGCACGCGAAATCGTGCCAACCTGCACCAGATCGGCCCCCAGATCCTGAAGCGGGCCGACGTTGTACAGGGCCTGCGCGTCCAGTTGGCGCAGCTCTGAAATGCCCATGAATATACTCCTCGCGCAGCACGGCTGCGAGGAGTTTCGTTCAATTCAGTTAACGATGTGTAAACGAAGCCTTAACAGGGCGTCAAAACAGGGGCTTTAAGCAGGAAATCGACACGATCAGGCGCACATGGAGTCGGCGAATCTCTCGAACAGGTAGAAACTGTCCTGTGGTCCGGGGCTGGCCTCGGGGTGGTGCTGCACCGAGAACACCGGGCGGCCGGTCACGCGCAACCCGCAGTTCGACCCGTCGAACAGCGAAACATGGGTCTCGACAAGGCCCGCGGGCAGGGATTGGTTATCGACGGCAAAGCCATGGTTCATCGAGGTGATTTCAACCTTGCCGGTCTCGACATCTTTGACCGGGTGATTTGCGCCGTGATGGCCGTGATTCATCTTGATGGTCTGCGCGCCAAGCGCCAGTGCAAGCATCTGATGACCAAGGCAAATCCCGAAAACCGGGATATTGGCGTCAAGCACGCCACGGATCGTCGGCACCGCATATTTCCCGGTGGCCGCCGGATCGCCGGGACCGTTGGAGAGGAACACGCCATCGGGCGAATGGGCCAGCACCTCTTCGGCGGTGGCGGTGGCGGGCAGCACGGTCACCTCGCATCCGACCGAGGCCAGGCAGCGCAGGATGTTGCGTTTCGCGCCATAGTCGATCGCCACCACCTTGTGGCGCACTTCGGTCTGGCGGCTATATCCGTCGGGCCAGGCCCACCGCATTTCATCCCAGCGATAGGATTGCGCGCAGGTCACTTCGCGCGCCAGGTCCATCCCTTCGAGTCCGGGAAATTTGCGGGCCTTTTCAACCAGCGCCGTCACATCGAATACGCCGTCGGGATGATGCGCAAGCGCCGCATGGGGCGCGCCCTGCTGGCGGATGGCGCGGGTCAGGCGGCGGGTGTCGACACCGCCGATGGCGATGCGTCCGCGCGAGACCAGCCAATCCGACAGGGTCTGCGTTGCGCGCCAGTTGCTGGGCTGGGTGGGGTCCCATTTGACCACCATGCCGGCGGCGACGGGTTCGGCGGCTTCGTCATCTTCGGGGTTCATCCCGGTATTGCCGATATGGGGAAAGGTGAAGGTGACGATCTGACCCGCATAGGAGGGGTCTGTCATGATCTCCTGATAGCCGGTCATGGCGGTGTTGAAACACAGTTCGGCCACCGTGTTCCCGGTTGCGCCAAAGCCGCGCCCGTAAAACACCGTGCCATCCGCAAGAGCCAGACAGGCGGTTGGATGCGCTTGGGGCGTATGGGGCATGGCGGTGCTCTCCGGGTCGGTCATATGGGGCGAAAATCAGCGCGAACCTAAGGCCGCCCGCGGGGCGGGTCAAGGGCATACGCCGCCGGGGGTGCGACCCGTCGGGCGGGCTGTTGCCACCGGCGCAGGTATTGGATAGGGTCGCACTCTTGTGAGGCGCGGTTTGCGGCGGTTTTGCCCGTGGGGCCATGTGGCACGCGGCGCGCACTCGGGATGTTGCATGCGTCTTGCGCCGGATCGGGTGTGCGGCGCTTTTGTCCAAGGATGGAACGGGATGACTTTGCGTGACCGGATTGATACGGCCCTGAAACAGGCCATGAGAGACAAGGACAGCGCCCGCCTTGCGACGCTCAGACTGATCAATGCGGCGATCAAAGATCAGGAGATTACCGCGCGCGGCACGGATGGCGATACGACGGTGGGCGATCCCCAGATCCTGGCGATTCTGGGCAAGATGACCAAGCAGCGCCAGGAGAGCGTGCGCGCCTATGAAGAAGGTGGCCGGATCGACCTGGCCGAGCGCGAGCGCCTCGAGATCGGCGTGATCGAGGAATTCCTGCCCAAACAGCTGAGCGAGGACGAAACCAGCGCCGCGATCAAGGCGGCGATCGCCGACACCAACGCCGCGTCGATCCGCGACATGGGCAAGGTGATGGGCGCGCTCAAGGAAAAATACACCGGGCAGATGGATTTCGGTGCGGTCGGGCCACGCATCAAGGACATGCTGAGCCAGAAATGACGCCGGGCCGTCCGGTCAGTCAGGCTGGACATGCGCCGCCCGCGCGATCCTGAGCGCATCGCGGATCTCACCATATAGGGCCTTGCGCTCATCCTCGGACAGGAATGCGCCGATCTCGACCTCGCGGCCCTTGCCCTTGAGGGTGATGTAATGCGCCACCGGTCCGCCGGTGGGATGCATGGCGACCTGCGCCCAATAGCTGTTGCAGTCCCATTCCTGAACATCGCCTTTCGGGTTGGTGCGCGTCAGGTGGATTTCGGCGGGGTCGATGGTCAGCTCCTCCAGCAGATTGCCGCTTTCGTAAGAGCGTTGCAGCGCATACCACAGCGCCGCCACCGCCAGCACCATGAACGGCAACAGCCCCCACAAGATGACGGTGCCCAGCAGCGGAAACAGCGGGAAGGTCAGCATCACGCAGGTGATCAGGATGAACACGACAAACCCCCGCCTCGGAAGCGAGCGATACGGCCACAGTTCCAGCCGCGCCATCCGCGACGGTGCCGCGGGAGATGACCATTCATAAGGCATGGGTCCAGTCTAGAACGTTTCGAGATCGAGGTGAAACACAACTTGAACCCGAAACATCATATCCCGCCCATCCGCCGGGAAAAGGGGCTGTTTTTGCAGACCGGCTATTTGCGGCGCGCCTTGCGTGGCCGATATCTGCGTGTCAGCGCGCGTATTTGATGAACGGCGTCAGGGTGGCGATGCGGTCATAAAGCAGCCTTGCGGTGGCGTTGAAATCCTGCGTCATCCAATAGACCGACGGGCAGCCATCGGCATCGGCGGCGTCATAGACCGCCTCGATCAGCTTGCGCCCCACGCCGGTGCCGCGCACCTCCGGGGCCGCATAAAGATCCTGCAGATAGCAGACATCCTCGAGCCGCCAGTTATGCGGGTGATAGATGTAATGCACAAGGCCGACCGGGCGCTGGCCCTGCACCGCCAGCAGCGCGTTCTGCTTGGGGTGATCGGCGGACAGAAGGCGCGCGAAAGTGGTGGCATAGACCTCTTCGGGCACTGATGTTTCGTAATATTCCAGATAGGCCCGCCAAAGGGCGCGCCAGTCCTTTTCATCGGCCGGGGTCAGCTTGCGGATGGTTACGGCGTCGGACATGGGGCACACCTCTGGCTGGCGATCATTTGGCCAGACTGTGGACCCAAACCCGCATCGCTGGCAAGGACGATGCGGGCTGGCCCCCCTTGTGCGGGGTTACTCGGCCGCGACCGCCTGCGGATCGGCCAATGTGACGATATCCATCATGATCGTGTTCAGCTCAAAATCCTTGGGGGTATAGACGCGCGCCACGCCCATGGCCAACAGGCGTCTGGCGTCCTCGTCAGGGATGATGCCGCCGACAATCACCGGCACCTTGCCCAGACCGGCGGCGCGCATCCGCTCCATCAGGTCTTCGACCAGCGGCAGATGGCTGCCCGACAGGATCGACAGGCCGACCACATGCGCGCCGTCCTCGACCGCGGCGCTGACGATTTCCTCGGGCGTGAGGCGAATCCCCTCATAGCCGATATCCATGCCGCAATCGCGCGCCCGGAACGAGATCTGCTCGGCCCCGTTGGAATGGCCGTCCAGCCCCGGCTTGCCCATCAGGAATTTCAGACGGCGGCCCAGCCGGTCACTGACCATGTCCACGGCCTCGCGGATATGCTCCAGCCCTTCGGTCTTGTTGGAGGGGCTGAAGGAAACGCCGGTCGGGCCGCGATATTCGCCATGCACGGCGCGCATTTCCTGCGCCCATTCGCCGGTGGTGACGCCCGCGCGCGCCGCCTTGATCGAGGCGGGCATGATGTTGCGCCCCGCGGCGGCATCGGCGCGCAACTGCGCCAGCGCGTCCTTGACCGCGCCCGCATCGCGCGCGTCGCGCCAGGCGTTCAGACGCCCGATCTGTTCGGCCTCGACCGCCGGGTCCACCACCATGATGCCGCCATCCCCGGTCATCAGCGGCGAGGCCTCGCCCTCGGTCCATTTGTTGACGCCGACGACGATGGTCTCATTGCGCTCGATCCGGTTCAGGCGTTCGGCGTTGCTGTCCACAAGGCGCGCTTTCATGTAGTCGATCGCGCCGATCGCGCCGCCCATGCTGTCGAGATTGGCCAATTCATGACGTGCGCCGTCTTTCAGCGCCTCGACCTTGGCATCGACGGCGGGGTTGCCTTCGAACAGGTCGTCGAATTCCAGCAGGTCGGTTTCATAGGCCAGGATCTGCTGCATCCGCATCGACCATTGCTGATCCCAGGGGCGCGGCAGGCCCAGGGCCTCGTTCCAGGCGGGCAGTTGCACGGCGCGCGCGCGGGCCTTCTTGCTGAGGGTCACGGCCAGCATCTCGATCAGGATGCGATAGACGTTGTTTTCCGGCTGCTGTTCGGTCAGCCCGAGCGAGTTGACCTGCACGCCATAGCGAAAGCGGCGGAATTTCGGGTTTTCCACGCCATAGCGGGTCAGCAGGATCTCATCCCACAGATCGACAAAGGCGCGCATCTTGCACATTTCGGTGACAAAGCGGATGCCGGCATTGACGAAAAACGAAATCCGCCCGCACAGCGCCGGGAAATCCTCGGGATCGACGCGCGGGCGCAACTCATCCAGAACCGCCACGGCGGTGGCCAGCGCAAAGGACAATTCCTGCTCGGGTGTCGCGCCTGCCTCTTGCAGGTGATACGAGCAGACATTCATCGGGTTCCATTTCGGAACATGCTTGTAACAATATTCGGCGACGTCCCCGATCATCCTGAGCGACGGTTTGGGCGGGCAGATATAGGTGCCGCGGCTGAGATATTCCTTGATCAGGTCATTCTGCACCGTGCCCTGAAGGGCGGACACATCCGCGCCCTGTTCTTCGGCCACGGCAATATAAAGCGACAAGAGCCAGGGCGCGGTCGCGTTGATCGTCATCGACGTGTTCATCTGGTCCAGCGGAATATCGGCGAACAGCGCGCGCATGTCCCCCAGATGGCAAACCGGCACGCCGACCTTGCCCACCTCGCCGCGCGACAGGATGTGATCGCTGTCATAGCCGGTCTGCGTGGGCAGATCGAAAGCCACCGAAAGACCGGTCTGCCCCTTGGCCAGATTGGCACGATAAAGCGCGTTCGACGCCGAGGCGGTGGAATGCCCGGCATAGGTGCGGATCAGCCACGGGCGGTCAGGCTGGCGGTCTTGCTGCGTCTGCGACATGTCGGGCCTCTTTGAATCATACTGCGCAATATTCTTACGTCAGGTGATAGATACCTGCAACATTGTGGCGGTGTCAATTCGCTGCGTTGCGGCAATTCTGTCGCCTGCGACAACTGGGCGGGCTCAAATGCGCCCGCATGGCCTCATCACGGTTTTCCGGCCGCTTCGGGCAGTGTATCAACAGGAAACGCAGATGCCGCAAGGGGCCCGGATGACATCGACGATCCAAATGCCGATCTGGGCGCTTGTCTTGCTGCTGGCCTTTGCGGCGGTCACTTTCGCATCGCATTTCCTGTTTCCGTCGGTGCGCTGGTTTTTTCGTCGCAGGCTCGAGCGCGCGGTCGAGCGGCTGAACAAGCGCCTGACCCGCCCGATCGAACCGTTCAAGCTGGCCCGGCGACATGACATGATCCAGCGGCTGGTCTATGACCCCGAGGTGACGCAGGCGATTGTCGATTACGCGCGCAGACACAATGTCCGCGAGGATGTGGCCTTTGAGAAGGCGCGCAGCTATGCCCGCGAGATCGTGCCCAGTTTCAGCGCCTTTGCCTATTTCAGCTTTGGCACGAGGCTGGCGCGGTGGCTGGCGGGCACGCTTTATGATGTATGGACCGGACCGGACAATTCCGCCCTTCTGGAAGAGATCGACCGCGACGCGACGGTGATCTTCATCATGAATCATCGCAGCAACATGGATTATGTGCTGGTGACGATGCTGGCGGCGCAGGCCTCGGCGCTGTCCTATGCGGTGGGGGAATGGGCGCGGGTGTGGCCGCTCAGCCGGTTGATCAAATCCATGGGGGCCTATTTCATCAGGCGCCGTTCACGCGGGGGGCTCTATCGCACGGTCCTTGCGCGCTATGTGCAGATGTCCACCGCAGGCGGCGTGACGCATGCGATCTTTCCCGAAGGCGGGCTGAGCCTGGATGGTCGGGTGCGCCCGCCCAAGCTGGGCCTGCTGTCCTATGTCGTCGATGCCTACATCCCCGGCGGGCGCGATGTGGTGTTCGTGCCGGTGGCGATCAATTATGACCGCGTGCTGGAAGACCGGGTTCTGGTGGCCGCCTGTCAGCGTGGCGATCGCCGCTTTGGCGCCAGGATGTCGGTCATCCTGGGGTTCGTTCTGCGCATGGCGTGGAATCGGCTGCGCGGGCGGTTTCACAAATTCGGCACGGCGGCGGTGGTGTTCGGCCCACCCATCAGGATGAGCGACCAGGACAGCGCGCCGGAACTGGACCGGCTGGCAACAGACCTGATGCATCGCATCCAGCATGAGATGCCGGTCCTGTTCGTGCCGCTGCTGGCGCGGGTTCTGCTGCGCGCGGACGGGCCGCTTGACGCGCCCGCATTGCTGGCGGGGGTCACGCAACAGATCGCGGTGGCCAATTCCCCCGCGCCGCCGCTTCTGGGGGAGATGTCGCTGTCCGAAATGGTCGAACGCGCGCAGGATTTGCTGGCACGGCGCGGCCTGATCGAAACCGCCACAGGGGGCTGGCAGGCCACGGCGGCGGCGCGCCCCTTGCTGAGCTATTATGCCAATTCCATCGCGCATTTCTTTGAGGATGGCGCGAATGGCGACCCGAAGGGATGCCTCAGCGCGCCAGAGCCCCGCCGCCGCCTGCCCGAGCCCGAGCCGGAGAATGCTGCACCTGCAAAGTAATTTTCTGCAACTGCGGGGTCATAAAATTACCAAAAATGCCCCGTTTGATATTGCAATGTTGCGTTTTGGTGGTATTCCATGGCCCGGACACCCGCGATTCTGCATCGCGGCGCAATTGTAAGTCTTGCACGCCAAAGGAGGCCGATCATGGCATTGGATACCGAAACCGGAATCGCCCAGTATGATGCACCGGAGAAAGACCTGTATGAGGTCGGTGAGATGCCCCCCATGGGCTATGTTCCGGCGAAAATGTATGCGTGGACGATCCGCCGCGAGCGTCATGGCGAGCCCGAGCAATCCTTTCAACAGGAAGTGGTCGATGTGCCGGTTCTGGACAGCAACGAGGTGCTGGTTCTGGTGATGGCGGCGGGCGTCAACTATAATGGCGTCTGGGCCGGTCTGGGCAAGCCGATCAGCCCCTTTGACGTCCACAAGGCCGAATATCACATCGCCGGCTCCGACGCCGCCGGTGTCGTCTGGGCCGTGGGCGACAAGGTCAAGCGCTGGAAGGTCGGCGACGAGGTGGTGATCCACTGCAACCAGGATGACGGCGACGACGAGGAATGCAACGGCGGCGATCCGATGTATTCGCCCAGCCAGCGGATCTGGGGCTATGAGACGCCCGACGGCAGTTTCGCGCAATTCACCCGCGTTCAGGCACAGCAGCTGATGCGCCGTCCCCAGCATCTGACATGGGAGGAATCGGCCTGCTACACGCTGACGCTGGCCACCGCCTACCGGATGCTGTTCGGCCATGAACCGC
>CAKSUL010000018.1 GCA_934501475.1 uncultured Roseovarius sp.
CCGCCCGCATCATCCAACCCGTATCAACCGAAACAAAACCCGCCGCGCCATGATCGCATCGCGCGGCGGTTCATTCCCTGAAAGGAGGGCCACATGGCCGACGCATTGAAAGTCGTCCCCGAAACCGACAAGGTCAAGACCGGAGTCCGTGACATAGACAGCATCGCCAAGGCGCTGGAGGGTGTTCTGTCAGACACTTACAAGATGGTATTCAAGACCCACGCCTATCACTGGAACGTCGAAGGGCCGATGTTCTTTGGCGTGCACAAGCTGACCGAAGAGCAATACGAGGAAATGTTCGCCGCCGCCGACGCCCTGGCCGAGCGCATCCGCGCCCTGGGCCGCATGGCACCGATCGGATTGCAGTCGATGGTGGACGGGTCCGCCATCAAGGATGCCACGAAACTGCCCTCGGCCGGTGAGATGTGCGCGGATCTGGCACAGGATCATGAGCGCCTGTCGCAGCGCCTGCACGCGCTGATCCAAACCGCCGAAAAGGGCAATGATCCGGTCACGGCCGATCTGGCGACCGCGCGGTCGGCGTTTCACGAACAGGCGGCATGGATGCTGCGCGCACTGAGCAAATCGTGATGTGCAAATCGTGATGTGCTAAAGCGTGATCCCGCCATCGGTGATCACTGAAAAAGCCCCGCAGTTTCCTGCGGGGCTTTTGCGTTTGATCTGCCGCGGATCTCAGGCCTTGAGCGTCTGCGTCGAGGAAAAGAACATCGCCTGGCTGACAGCCGAGCGGACCTGTTCCTCAGTATAGGGTTTCGAGATCAGGAAGGCCGGTTCGGGCTTGTTCCCGGTCAGCAGGCGCTCGGGGAAGGCGGTGATGAAAATCACCGGCACATGGCCCAGGATGCCCAGCAGATCGTTGACCGCATCGATCCCGGATGAATTGTCGGCCAGTTGGATATCCGCCAGGATCAGGTCCGGGCGGTCCGTCTTGCCCAGTGCCACGGCCTCGCTTCGGGTGCGCGCCACGCAGGTGACGCGGTGGCCCATATCGGCGACATTGCTTTGCAGATCCATGGCGATGATCGCCTCATCCTCGATGATCAGGATCGCGCCTGCCATCGCGTCCTCCATTTCACGGCGCGCCAGCATGATCAGTTCTTCGGCCTCGGATTGCTCGACGCCGATGATATGGGCGATGTCGCCAAAGCTGAATTCCTCGACCGTATAAAGCAACAGCGCCTCGCGGGAATTGGGCGTCAGGCGTGCCAGATGCTTTTGCGCGGAGGCGGCCAAACCGGCCTCATCGCTATCCACCGGCGCACCGCTGGAGGCCCAGATCGTGTGGAACGCCCTGAACAGCCCCGGCCGCACGCCGGCACCGTCCAGAATGCTGCGGTCCTGCAGGATCGCCTCAAGGGCCGCTGCGGCATATCGGTCACCGCTGGTCTGATTTCCGGTCAGCGCCCGCGCATAGCGGCGCAGAAACGGCAGGCTGGCGCCGATCTGCGTGGTGACGTCCGCGCTGTCTTGGGTGTGGGAATCGGGGTTGGCCATGTTGCCCTCTCTGTTTTTTCTCAGAAACTTGGGAACCAAACGCCACGAATCTGCGTTAGGTTCCGTCACACGAGCAAATAAATACGTCGAGCCGTCAACCCGAGGATGAACATGCCCCGAAACAAGCCCAGATCGTCACTGGAAACGACCATTGATGACAATCTCAAGCGCGTCTACCAGGCAACGCTGGAAGAGGAAGTCCCCGAACGGTTTCGCGACCTGCTGGCGCAATTGCGTGAACAGGACAATGCGGGCGCCGCAAAGACAGAAAATTCGGAGGACTCGGGCACCGGCCCCGAGCGCGGCCGATCATGACCACGCCGCAAGCGCATGGCGACCCGCGCGATGAATTGGTCGACCACCTGCCGGCGATGCGCGCCTTCGCCATCAGCCTGACGCGCAACAGCGCCACCGCCGATGACATGGTGCAGGACACGCTGGTCAAGGCCTGGACCAACATCGACAAATTCCAGCCCGGCACCAATCTGCGGGCGTGGCTGTTCACCATCCTGCGCAACACCTATTATTCCAGCCACCGCAAGATGCGCCGCGAAGTGGCGGATGTGGACGGTATCATGGCCGGCAAGCTGTCGGTCAAGCCGGACCATGACGGGCATCTGAACATGCGCGATTTCTCGGTCGCGTTTGCCCAGCTTCCCGATGAGCAACGCGAGGCGCTGATCCTGGTCGGGGCATCCGGGTTTTCCTACGAAGAGGCCGCCGAAACCTGTGGCGTGGCCATCGGCACGATCAAGAGCCGGATCAACCGCGCCCGCAAGCGCCTGGTCGAACTGATGGAGTTGCGCGACGATGAATCCCTCGAACTGACCGACGATGCCACGATGGCCGTCGTCACCAACGGTGCGGCGGGCTGATCCTTGGGCGCTAGTGTGGCAACGCTTGAGCGGTGGCGCAGGCGGCTGCCCTTTCGGGGGCTAACATTCCGCGTGCTGGCATTCTTGTCGCTGGCGTTGCTGCCGATCGGGGTGATCGCGGTCTATCAGACCGATGCGCTGACCCAGCAGATCAACACCAGCACGCGCCTGTCCCTGCTGGCGCTGACCGAACAGGCCGCCTCGAACGAGGGGCAGGTGATCCTGCGCGCCTTCGGGGCGGCGGACGCCATTGCGCATACCGCATCCTCGCTGCTGGAGGACCGGGACCGCTGTCATGCCTATATCGCCGGCTATCAGGCGCGCCATGCCTATTATTCGCTGATCGGGCTGTTGCGCGCCGATGGCATCATGGAATGTTCCTCAAGGGATGATGTGTTCGATTTCACCGGCATCCCCGGCATGAAGGAGTTGCTCATCGAAGGGGGGCCGCGCGTCGAGGTGGACCGCGCCGCGCCGATCAGCGGCGAGTCGGTGATCATCGTTCAGCAACCCTATTACCAGGATGAGGAATTCGCCGGGTATGTGTCGATCTCGATCCCGCAGCGGCGCGTGCGCACCCAGGCCGAGCCGGCGCCCTCGGTCGCGCCTCTCGGGCTGATCACCTTCAACAGCAAAGGCAAGATCCTGACCGCAGAACGCGGCTTTGACACCGCGCGCGAATCGATCCCAAGGAACCGCACGCTGGAGAGTTTCGTCAACACCCGCCGCGGTGTTTTCGTCGGCGAGAACCAGCGCGGTGAGGCGCGCATCTTTGCCGTCGTGCCGATCGTGCACGGCGTCGTCTATGCAATGAGCACCTGGAGCCCGGATCAGCCCCTCGGCCAGATCGACCGCCCCGGCCTTGCCACGATCATTTTCCCGTTGCTGATGTGGCTGGTGTCGCTGGTGGTGGCCTATCTGGCGCTGAACCGGCTGGTGATTGTCCCGGTTCGCGCGTTGGGGCGGCAGATGCGCAGCTTTGCCCGCAACCGCGCCTTTCCCGAAACCAACGTCTCTTATCGCATGTCCGAGGAACTCCTTGAGATGGAGGACGATTTCCGCGAAATGGCCACTGCGATCCTTCAGGATGAGGCGCGGATGGAAAATGCCATGCGCGAAAAGAACATCCTGCTGAAGGAGGTGCATCACCGGGTCAAGAACAACCTGCAACTGATCCTGTCGATCATGAACATGCAGATCCGCAAATCGCCGGACCCGACCACGCGCTCGATTCTCAAGCGGCTTCAGGACCGGATCATGGGCCTCGCCGCGGTGCATCAGGCCCTCTACAAGACCGAGAACATGACCCAGATCAACGCCGGTGCGCTGATCGAGGACATTGTCGGCAAGACCCTCAAGGCCGGGATCGCCCCCGGCGCGGGGATCAAGGTGCAAACCCGGTTCGATCCTGTGATCCTGTTCCCGGATCAGGCAGTGCCGCTGACCATGCTGACCTCGGAGGCGGTGATCAACGCACTGAAATATATCGGCCATCGCGACGGCCAACAGCCCGTGCTGGACATCCGCCTGACCCAGACCGGCCCGGATGAGGCCACGCTGGAGGTGAACAATTCAATCGGCGAGGTGGTCAATGACGACAACGGCACCGGGCTTGGTCAGGGGCTGGTGCGGGCCTTTGCGACGCAACTTGGCGGTGAGATCACCGTTGACGAGGACGAAAATAGCTATAATTTTCGGCTTCTGTTCAAGATCGCGGATTTCCAGCCTGATACGCAGGATTACTAGCGCCACATATCGCGCAGATGCCCAGACCCGCTTCAATCCCAGCTGACGACACAAGGTGCCCCCATTGAGCAAATCACAGGACCAGACCCGAACGGACGGCCCTGAGAATGGCGGCGCAGACGGTGCCTCGTTCCGGTTCCTGCTGACCGCGCAAGAGGCCTATGTCGCCTTTGAAGAGGCCGTGCTGGACAGCACCGAAGACATCCGCGCCGGCTTTCGCGTGTTCGATTTCTCGACACGGCTGCACTCCGAGCGCGCGCGAGAGATCGGGCAGGACTGGTTCGATCTGATCGAACACGCGCTCAGGCGCGGTGTGCGCCTTGATCTGACCATCACCGATTTTGACCCGGTCGCGCGCCCCGAACTGCACCGCATGACATGGCGCACGGTCAAGATGGCCCATGCCGTCGCCGATATGGCCGACGCCCATGACCGCCTGCATGTGCGCGCCGCGATGCACCCGGCGCAGGTTGGCGCGCTGCCGCGCCTTGCCTTCTGGCCAAAGACGTACAAGCGGCTGAGATCACACGCGAATGACCTGAACGCGCTGGATGCGGCGGTGCGGGCGACCTGCATGATACTGGAGCCGGGTCTGGCCCGCCATATCCGGATGCACGACAACAGGGCGCAGGCACGCATCTGGCCGATGCCGCATCTGCATCCCGCGACGCATCATCAGAAAGTGGCGGTGTTTGATCGGGAACTTCTCTATATCGGCGGGCTCGACCTGGACGATCGCCGCTTTGACACGCCCGAGCACGACGGCCCGTCACAGGAAACATGGCATGACACGCAGGTCATGATGCGCGGTCCCGTAGCGGCGCAGGCCCATGCGCATCTGGGCCGTTTTCTTGATGAGACGGCCGGGCGCATTGCCCCGGCCCCGGCGCCGGGCCTGCTGCGCACCCTGTCGACGCGCCGCCCCTTTGCCATGCCGTTCATCGCTCCGCGCACGCTGGTGTCGGAGCTGTCACAGGCGCATCTGGATGCGGTCGCATCGGCGCGCCGCCTGATCTATCTGGAAACCCAGTTCTTTCGCGACCGCGCCCTTGCGCGTGCCCTTGCCCGCGCCGCCGAGGCGCATCCGCGCCTGGAACTGGTGCTGATCGTGCCCGGCGCCCCCGAGGATGTCGCCTTTGACGGGGCAACGGGGGATGACGCGCGCTATGGAGAATATCTTCAGGCGAAATGCGTGAAACGGCTGCGCAAGGCGTTCGGGCCGCGCATCTTTGTCGGATCCCCGGCCCAGCCCCGGCGCGGCGGCACCGGGCGCGGCGCATTATATGGCGCGCCGCTGATCTATCTTCATGCCAAGGTTTCGGTGTTCGATGATGACCTTGCGATCATCTCATCGGCCAATCTGAACGGGCGCAGCTTTCGCTGGGATACGGAACTGGGCGTCGACATCAGGACGCCGGCGCATGTGCGCGAGATCCGCGAGACCTGTTTCGCCCATTGGCTGCCCGATGCGGCCGCCCCCCTGCCCGACGCACCGGTGCGCGCCCTTAGCGACCTGGCGCGCGCCAATTCCGAACGCCTGCCCGAAACGCGGCGCGGTTTTCTGCTGCCCTATGCCTCAAGACCCGCGCGCAGGTTCGGCCGCAATCTGCCCGGTATCCCCGAGGACATCGTTTGACGCGCAGGCCGTGCGCGCACTGTCGATCTTGAGCACCCAGACCAGGATGGGGATGGCGATGACACCGCCCACCGGCCCCCACAGCCACAGCCAGAACACCAGCGAACTGAACACCAGCAGCGGGTTGATCGACATCCGCTGCCCGATCAGCGCAGGCGTCACGAACTGCCCTTCGGTCATGTTCATGGCGATATAGGCCGCCGCTGGAACAAAGCTCATCGCGCCGTCGAATGCGATCAGCCCCGCCACCAGCAAGGACGCCGCCAGAACCGCAGGCCCCAGATAGAGCACGAAATTCAGCAGGAACGCCAGAATGCCCCAGATATGCGGGCTGGGCATCCCCATGAAATAGAGCGCAACCGTCACCAGCACCGCAAAGCTGGCATTGATCGCCGTAATGGTCAGGAAATAACGCGATACCTGCGCCTCGGCCTGCAACAGGCAATCGCGCGTCACCCGCACCGATGAGCGCCCCACCCAGTCATAGATTTCGCGCCGCGACAGCACGAAGAAATAGAACGTGCCGATAAACACCATCAACTGACCAGCCAGCGCGGGCGTATAGCTGAGCGCCTCGGCGACCGAGGGGATGGAAATGTCGCTGCCCTCAGCGCCCGTGCCCCCCGTGCCCGCGGCATCCAGCGCGATCTTCACGTCTTCGGTCATTTCATTCATGCCGCGCACGAACGCCATGATCCCGCGCAGGGTCTGTTGCAACTCGCTCCAGAGATAGGGGGCGCGCCCCACCGCCTCGGCGATGATCGGGCCAAAGGACAGGATCAGCGCAACCACCGCGAACAGCGCCAGGAACAGCGTCAGGAACGCCGCCCCGGCATGGGGCACGCCACGGCGCGTGATCCAGTCGGTCAGCGGGGCCATCACCACCCCCAGCACCAGCGCGAAAACCGTCGGCGCGGTGATCTGCTGGGCCAGTTTCAGCACGGCAAACAGCATGAATGCCAGGATCAGCGTCAGCAGCACGCGCATGTATTGTGCGTTTGTCATACGGTCAGAGTCCTTTCAGGGGGGCGGGCATCCGCCGCAGCATCCCGAGATAACGCGCAGGGCACCGCTTTGGTTCCCCCGGCCAAGCCAGGCGTCAGGACAATGCCCGCCCGCGCTCAGGGCGTCAGCAACTTGGTAAACAGCGTCGTGAGATAGGTCTTGGCGCCGTCATGGGCATCGCGCCCTTCCAACAGCACCGTGATCTGGGCCTCGAAATCCGCGTAATGCTGCGTGGTTGCCCAGATCGAGAACAACAGGTGGCGCGGGTCCACCTGCGCCAGACGTCCCTGCTTGACCCATCGCTCGATCGTCACCGCGGTGGCATCCACCAGGGGGCGCAAACCGGCCTCGAGATGCGGGCCGATCCGGGGCGCGCCCTGCAATATCTCATTGGCGAACAGGCGGCTTTCACGGGGAAAGCGGCGGCTCATCTCAAGTTTGCGATGCACATAGCGAAGGATCTCATCCAGCGGCACGCCTTCGGGATCGACCGCGCGCAGCGGGTCCAGCCAGATATCCATCAACTGATTGAGCAGGGTGACGTGGATGTCTTCCTTGCCGTTGAAATAATAGAGGATGTTCGGCTTGCTCAGCCCGGCCTGCGCCGCGATCTGGTCCAGCGTCGCGCCGCGATAGCCATGCGCCGAGAACACATCCAGCGCCGCCTCAAGGATCAGGCCCCGGTTGCGCATCTGGATGCGGCTGCGCTTGGGTGCGGGGGTTGCGCGCTGCGCGGTGCGCCCGCTCATCCAAGGTCTTTCAGCGGTATTCTCGGCGTCACGGCGTGGGTCTTCCTGTTGCTGCTTATCTTCCTGTTGCGGCTTACCTGTGCCGGGCCCTCTGCCCGGCCCCGCGCAGTTTAGACACATTCCACCACATCCCCAAGGTCAAAGCATCCCCAAGGTCAAAGCGCCCGCCACTGCGGGACGCATGGCAAGATCCGCCCCGCTTTGATCTTGACAGGTGACATCGCGCGCGCAATCGTAACTTTACCAATTGGTAAAAATCCGCAAATCAATGCGACGGCTGGATTTTCTTTCGTGCCCGTCGCATTCTTGCAGGTATAAGAGAATTGCAGACGCGCAACGAAAAGAGGTCATCACCATGTCAGCGCCCGGCCAGAATCTTAAAATCAACGGTGATCGGCTGTGGGACAGCCTGATGGAGATGGCAAAGATCGGGCCCGGCGTGGCCGGCGGCAACAACCGCCAGACCCTGACCGACGAAGACGGCGAAGGCCGCGCGCTGTTCCAGTCATGGTGCGAGGATGCGGGCTGCACGATGGGCGTGGACACGATGGGCAACATGTTCGCGCGCCGCGAGGGCACCGACCCCGACGCGCTGCCGGTTTATGTGGGCAGCCATCTCGACACGCAGCCGACCGGGGGCAAATATGACGGCGTTCTGGGCGTGCTGGCGGGGCTGGAACTGGTGCGCACGCTGAACGATCTGGACATCAAGACGCGGCACCCGATCGTCGTCACCAACTGGACCAACGAAGAGGGCACGCGCTTTGCCCCGGCGATGCTGGCCTCGGGGGTGTTTGCCGGTGTTCACGAACAGGACTGGGCCTATGCGCGCACCGATAGCGAGGGCAAGAGCTTTGGGGATGAACTGACCCGAATCGGCTGGCGCGGCGATGAACCCGTGGGCGCGCGCAAGATGCACGCGTTCTTTGAGTTGCATATCGAACAGGGCCCGATCCTCGAGGCCGAGGGCAAGGACATCGGCGTCGTCACCCACGGGCAGGGCCTGGAATGGACGCAGGTCACCATCACCGGCAGGGATTCCCATACTGGCTCGACCCCGATGCCGCTGCGCAAGAACGCGGGGCTGGGCATGGCGCGCGTGCTGGAAAAGGTCGAGGAAATCGCGCTGTCCCACGCGCCCGACGCCGTTGGTGCGGCCGGGCATATCGATATCTATCCCAATTCGCGCAACGTGATCCCCGGCAAGGCGGTCTTCACCGTCGATTTCCGCTCACCCGATATCGACGTGATCGCCGATATGGTCGCGCGCCTGAAAACCGAGACGCGCAAGATATGTGACGACATGGGGCTGGAGGTGGAGTTCGAAAAGGTCGGCGGGTTCGATCCGGTCACCTTTGATGAAGGCTGCGTCACCGCCATCCGCAACGCCGCCGAGCGGCTGGGATATTCGCACCGCAACCTGATTTCCGGCGCAGGGCATGACGCCTGCTGGATCAGCCGCGTCACGCCCACGGCCATGGTGATGTGCCCCTGTGTCGACGGGCTGAGCCATAACGAAGCCGAGGAGATATCAAAGGAATGGGCCGTGGCGGGGGCGGATGTGCTGATGCATGCGGTGGTGGAGACGGCGGGGATTGAGGGGTAATGTCAGTTGATTTATATCAAATCCCTACGGCCGCATTCTTGGAGCATTTTGTAATCGAGACCGCCTTGGAGCAACAGTGTTCACTCCAAGAGGCGTCCGAGCGTGTCTGCAATGACTATGGAGTAAAAGAAACTCTGGTATTTCCCTTGAATGAAACCAGAATTCTTGGCTTGTTATATTGCCTGTTGGTTTTTCCATCAGAGATCTGGAAACGCGATGAACTATTAGATGTAGTGCTAGAGGGAATGCGCGAAGATGCTGAGCTTTTAGCGTCCAATGTAGAAAACGCCGATCCAAACGTTATCCGAGGAATAAGAAATGCAGCCGCTCATGCTCGAATTTCCTTTGGTAGCCGTTCTATTACCTTCGAAGATAGACGAGGCAATGCCACCCCTCATTTCAAACTTAGACTGAGCTATCACGAGGCTGCGAATTTATTGCTCGTTTTAGGACGTTCGTTCCATAATAGCGCACAAATTAAAGCGTTTGTGGAAGAGACAGGGAGATGAAAAATGACCAAAGTCATCAAGAACGGCACCGTCTGCACGGCGGATCGCACATGGAAAGCGGACGTTCTGATCGAGGGCGAGACGATCAAGCAGATCGGCGAGGACCTGAAAGGCGATGAATATATCGACGCGGAAGGCGCCTATGTGATCCCCGGCGGGATCGATCCGCATACGCATCTGGAAATGCCCTTCATGGGCACCACGGCGGCCGAGACCTTCGAGACGGGCACATGGGCCGCGGCCTGCGGCGGCACGACGATGCTGGTCGATTTCTGCCTGCCGGGTGCGGATGGCTCGATCAAGAACGCCATCAATGAATGGCACCGCAAATCCGCGCCGCAGATTTGCAGCGATATCGGCTATCACATGGCGATCACCGGCTGGAACGAGAATGTCTTCGACGAAATGAAGGACGCCGTGGACATGGGCGTCAATTCCTTCAAGCATTTCATGGCCTACAAGGGCGCGCTGATGATCGAGGACGATGAGATGTTCGCCTCGTTCAAGCGCTGCGCGGAACTGGGCGCGTTGCCGATGGTCCATGCCGAAAACGGTGATCTGGTCGCCGAGATGCAGCAGAAATATTTCGATCAGGGCATCACCGGCCCCGAGGGCCATGCCTATTCCCGCCCCCCCGAATTCGAGGGCGAAGCGGCGAACCGCGCGATCTGTATCGCCGATGCCGCCGGCGTGCCGCTTTATATCGTGCATGTCAGTTGCGAGCAGTCGCATGAGGCGATCCGGCGCGCGCGCCAGAAAGGGATGCGGGTTTATGGCGAGCCGCTGGTGCAATTCCTGACGCTGGACGAAAGCGTCTATTTCAACACCGATTGGGACTATGCCGCGCGCCGCGTCATGTCGCCGCCCTTCCGCTCGAAGGATCATCAGGACTCACTTTGGGCCGGGTTGCAGGCCGGCTCACTCCAGGTGGTTGCCACGGACCACGCGGCGTTCTCGACCGCGCAAAAACGCGCCGGGCGCGACGATTTCCGTATCATTCCCAACGGCTCGAACGGGCTGGAAGAGCGGTTGCCGGTGCTTTGGACGACAGGTGTGGAAACCGGGCGTCTGACGCCCAATGAGTTTGTTGCCGCCACCTCGACCAATGTCGCCAAGATCCTGAATATCTATCCGAAAAAGGGCGCCATCGTCGAAGGGGCGGATGCCGATATCGTGGTGTGGGACCCCAAGATCAGCAAGACGATCAGCCCGACCAACCACCATTCGATCCTGGATTACAACGTGTTCGAGGGGTTCGAGGTCAGCGCCAACAGCCGCTTTACCCTGTCGCGCGGCGAAGTCATCTGGGCGTGGGGCCAAAACTCGCAACCCCAGCCGGGACGTGGCCGGTTCGTGCCCCGCCCCGCGTTCCCGTCCGCGCATCAGGCGCTCAGCAAGTGGAAGGCGTTGACCGCACCCAAGATGATCAAACGCGACCCGCTGAACATTCCGGCGGGAATTTGAGCCAGCCCCACCAAGCAACAGGTTCCGGGTCACGCCCGGACCGCGGAGAGCCAGGATTTGACCAATGACACCGTGATCAGCGCGCATGACCTGTCGCTGACCTTCCAGACGAACGACGGCCCGATCCACGCCCTGCGGGATGTGAACCTGGACGTCAACAAAGGCGATTTCGTCAGTTTCATCGGCCCCTCGGGATGTGGCAAGACCACGCTCCTGCGGGTCATGGCCGATCTTGAACGCCAGACGGCCGGCACCATTACCGTCAACGGCGTCAGCCCCGCCGAGGCCCGGCGCGCGCGCGCCTATGGCTATGTGTTTCAGGCGGCCGGCCTTTACCCCTGGCGCACCATCGGCGGCAATATCCGCCTGCCGCTGGAGATCATGGGCTATGACAAGGCCGATCAGGCGCGGCGCGTGAAAAACGTGCTCGAGCTAGTGGACCTTGCCGGGTTTGAGAACAAATTCCCCTGGCAGTTGAGCGGCGGCATGCAGCAACGCGCCAGCATCGCGCGCGCACTGGCCTTCGATGCGGACATCCTGCTGATGGATGAACCCTTCGGCGCGCTGGACGAAATCGTGCGCGACCACCTGAATGAACAGCTGTTGCACCTCTGGGCCAGCACCCGGAAAACGATCTGTTTTGTCACCCATTCGATCCCCGAGGCGGTCTATCTTTCGACCCGGATCGTCGTCATGTCCCCGCGCCCGGGCCGTATCACCGACGTGATCGACAGCCCCCTGCCGCGCGAGCGACCGCTCGAGATCAGGGACACGCCCGAATTCATCGAAATCGCACAGCGGGTGCGCGATGGCTTGCGTGCGGGGCACGGCGATGACTGACCATGGCCGCCCCCCGCACGCCGGCCTCGCCCCTTTTCAAGGTGGAGATCCCTTCACTTTTCACGGTCATCGGCGCTCCCGCCTGTACCGTGAGGTCAGTAAACCACCAAATCCTTTCGCTTTTCTTAAAATACTCAAATCCTCCGCCTGCATCTGGCACAGTTTTATGAGTATTTTTGGAAAAATGAAGAAGGGGGCGCCTGATGCGTAATCTCGTTCCCATTCTGACCGTCGTGGCGGCGATTTTCATGCTCTGGTATGCGGGGGCCGTCGCGTTGAACGCACCCTGGGCCAGGGATCAGGCGGCGCGGGCCGGTGTGACGCTGAGCTTTTCCGAACTGGTCGCCGATACCTGGAGCCAGAAAAAGCCCAAGCTGCCCGCGCCTCATCAGGTCGGGGCGGAAATTTGGGATACCACCGGAAAGATGGTGCTGAGCGGGCGCGGATTTTCCAAGCGGTCGCTGCTCTATCACAGTTGGGTCACCTTCAGCGCCACATTTCTGGGATTCGTGATGGGCACGGCCCTCGGGATCGCGCTGGCGGTCGGGATCGTCTACAACCGCACCATGGACATGAGCGTGATGCCCTGGGTCATCGCCAGCCAGACAATCCCGATCATCGCCCTTGCCCCGATGATCATCGTGGTGCTGAACGCGGTCGGGATCTCGGGGCTGCTGCCCAAGGCGATGATCTCGATGTATCTGTCGTTTTTTCCGGTGGTCGTGGGCATGGTGTCCGGGTTGCGCAGCCCCGGGGGCATGCAACTGGATCAGATGCGCACATGGAATGCCAGCCCGGCGCAGACCTTCTGGCGGCTGCGGTTGCCGTCCTCGATGCCCTATCTGTTCACATCGCTCAAGGTGGCGATGGCGGCCAGCCTGGTGGGGGCGATCATCGGAGAATTGCCGACCGGAGCCGTGGCGGGCCTTGGCGCGCGCCTGTTGGCCGGGAGTTATTATGGCCAGACCATCCAGATCTGGAGCGCGTTGATCATGGCGGCGGTGCTGGCGGCCGTGCTGGTCGGGTTGATCGGTCTGATGCAGCGGATCACGCTGAAACGGATGGGGATGGCATGATGGGCTGGCTGGCATTCGGATTCGTGGCCTGGCTGGTCGGGTGGCGGGTGAACACCCGGCTTGCGCGCCGCCCCCGCACGCGGTTTACCCGCCTGGCGGTGCCGGTGATTTTCGGGCTGAGCGTCATCCTGATCTGGGAAAGCGTGGTGCGTGGGCTCGGGGTGTCCAAGGTCCTGCTGCCTGCGCCATCGCTGATTGCCACCACTTTTGTCGCCTCGCCGCATATCCTGTGGATCGATTTCGTCCAGACGGTGATCAAGGGCGCGCTGAGCGGCTATGTCATCGGCTGCGGGGCGGCGTTTCTGATCGCGATTGCCGTTGACCGGTTTCCGTTTCTGCAACGCGGCTTGCTGCCGGTGGGCAATTTCGTGGCCGCATTGCCGATCATCGGCATGGCGCCGATTCTGGTCATGTGGTTCGGGTTCGACTGGCAATCCAAGGCGGCGGTTGTCGTCGTCATGGTGTTCTTTCCGATGCTGGTCAACACCGTCCAGGGCCTTCAGGCCAGCGACGCGATGCAGCGCGACCTGATGCGCACCTATGCCGCCGGATACTGGACCACCCTGCTCAAGCTGCGCCTGCCGACGGCGATGCCGTTCATCTTCAACGGGCTGAAGATCGCCTCGACGCTGGCGCTGATCGGCGCGATCGTCGCCGAGTTCTTCGGCTCGCCGGTCAAGGGCATGGGCTTTCGCATTTCGACCTCGGTCGGGCAGCTGGCGCTGGATCTGGTCTGGGCCGAGATCGTCGTCGCCGCCATTGTCGGCACGTCGTTTTACGGTGCTATTGCCTTGATCGAGAAAGCCGTGACATTCTGGCACCCATCACAACGACGCCGGACCTAACCGGCACCATCACCCAAAGGGAGACTGACCATGACCAAGATCACGACCACACTGAGCCTCGCGGCGCTGACCGCCTGGGGCGCGACGGCGCAGGCCGCCGACGACATGACATTGCAGCTGAAATGGGTCACGCAGGCGCAGTTTGCCGGCTATTACGTGGCCCTGGACAAGGGGTTTTACGACGAGGAAGACCTGAACGTCACGATCAAGCCGGGTGGCCCCGACATCGCCCCGACACAGGTGATCGCCGGGGGCGGCGCCGATGTGATGGTGGACTGGATGCCTCCTGCCCTTGCCGCGCGCGAAAAGGGTCTGCCGCTGGTCAACATCGCGCAGCCGTTCAAATCATCGGGGATGATGCTGACCTGCCTCAAGGAAAGCGGCGTGCAGAGCCCCGAGGATTTCCCCGGTCGCACGCTGGGTGTCTGGTTCTTTGGCAATGAGTTCCCGTTCCTGAGCTGGATGAGCCAGCTTGGCATTCCCACCACGGGCGGCGACGATGGGGTGACCGTGCTCAAGCAGGGGTTCAATGTCGATCCGTTGCTGCAAAAGCAGGCCGATTGCATTTCGACCATGACCTATAATGAATACTGGCAGATCATCGATGCCGGCCTGACGCCCGAGGATCTGGTGACCTTCAAATATGAGGATCAGGGCGTCGCCACACTGGAGGATGGTCTATATGTGCTTGAGGAAAAGCTGAACGATCCGGCCGAAGTGGACAAGCTGACACGGTTCGTGCGCGCGTCGATGAAGGGCTGGAAATGGGCCGAGGAGAACCCCGAAGAGGCGGCAATGATCGTTCTGGACAATGACGCATCCGGCGCGCAGACCGAAGAGCATCAGGTGCGCATGACCCGCGAAGTCGCCAAGCTGACCGCGGGCAGCAACGGCGCGCTGGACCCTGCGGATTTCGAGCGCACGGTGCAGTCGCTGCTGTCGGGTGGCTCGGACCCGGTGATCACGACCCATCCCGGTGACGCGGCCTGGACCCATGTCGTGACCGATGCGGCCCTGAACTAACGCCTCGGGGGCACAAAGAGGACAACGGCGGGGCGCCGGGGGACATCCTGGCGCCCCATTTTCATGGGCGTGCCATCTGGCAGATGTCGCAGCCTCCGGCGGGGATATTTTCGGCCAGAAGAAGCGCCAGAAGACGCAATGGGAATGAAAAAGGGCGCGCCGCATGGCACGCCCTGTGGGTCTGTCTTGGTCGCGAGGCTCAGCCGATGGCGGCGGCTCTGACGTCCTCGTCGATATGGGGCAGGTATTGCTCGAAGTTCTGGGCGAACATCTCGACCAGCTTTGCCGCCTGGCGGTCATAGCTGTCGGGATTGTCCCAGGTGCGGCGCGGGTCCAGCAGGACCGTGGGCACGCCGGGCGCGTCGCGGGGCACGTCAAAGCCGAAATTCTTGTCCTTGCGGAATTCGACATTCGACAGCGACCCGTCCAGCGCCGCCGTCAGCAGCGCGCGCGTGGCCTTGATCGGCATCCGCGAGCCGGTGCCATAGGCGCCGCCGGTCCAGCCGGTGTTGACCAGCCAGCAGGTCGCGCCGTGCTTGGCGATCTTGGCTTTCAGGAGGTTGCCATAGACCTCGGGGCGGCGGGGCATGAAGGGGGCGCCGAAGCAGGTCGAGAATGTCGGCTCGGGCTCGGTCACGCCGCGTTCGGTGCCGGCCACCTTGGAGGTGAAGCCCGACAGGAAGTGATATTCGGCCTGCGCCGGGGTCAGCCGCGCGATGGGGGGTAGCACGCCAAAGGCGTCGCAGGTCAGCATGATGATGTTCTTGGGGTGCCCGCCGATCGCCGTTTCCGAGGCGTTGGAAATATAGTGCAGCGGATAGGCGCAGCGCATGTTGGCGGTCAGGGACTCATCGTCGAAATCCAGTTCCTTGGTGTCCGGATCGAACACCATGTTCTCGATGACGGTGCTGAATTTCGATGTGGTGGCGTAGATTTCCGGTTCGGCCTCGGGGTTGAGGTTGATGGTCTTGGCATAGCAACCGCCCTCGAAATTGAACACGCCGCGATCGGACCAGCCATGTTCATCGTCGCCGATCAGGGTGCGGTCGGGATCGGCGCTGAGCGTGGTCTTGCCGGTGCCCGAGAGGCCAAAGAAGATCGCCGTGTCCACCGGGTTGTCCTTGGCATGGTTGGCCGAGCAGTGCATCGGCATGATGTCCTTGGCCGGAAGCAGGTAGTTCAGCAGCGAGAACACGGATTTCTTGTTTTCACCCGCGTATTCCGTGCCGCCGATCAGGATGATCTTGCGGTCGAAATTCATCGCGATCACGGTTTCCGAGCGGCAGTCATGCCTGGCCGGGTTGGCCTGGAAGCTGGGGCAGTTGATCACCGTGAAATCGGCGACAAAGCTGTCCAGCGTGTCGCGTTCGGGGCGGCGCAGCAGGTGGCGGATGAACAGCCCGTGCCAGGCCAACTCGGTGATCATGCGCACCTTGATCTGATGTTTGGGGTCGGCCCCGCCCAGCAGATCCTGCACATAGACCCGTCCGTCCTGCATATGCGCGATCATGTCCTTGTAGAGCGCGTCAAACCCTTCGGTTGACATTTCGCCGTTATTGTCCCACCAGATCGTGTCGGCGACGCTGTCGGTCTTGACCACGAATTTATCCGTGGGTGAGCGGCCGGTGAATTTCCCGGTCGAGACCAGGAATGCGCCGCCCTTGCCCAGAGTGCCCTCGTCGTTCTTGATGGCCGCCTCGACCAGCGCTGGTTCGATCAGGTTGTAGTGGACCGCACCCAGCCCTGTGATCCCTTGATCTTCGAGTCGGAATTTCGGGTTTACCCGTCCGAATGTCATCTGATGGTTCTCCGTTCTGTAACGCGGCCTGCGGGCGGCGGAAGGGCCGGGTGCGGGTCGGTGAGACATCGAGATCATCCGGCCAGTGCCCGTTAAGGGGCGTCATAGCATGACGTTTCCGCCAATGAACAGAAGGCTTTGATGTCGTTAGCGCAACCAATTTCAAGTTAGCGCAACCAGCCGTCAAAGCGGGCAGAATGCCGCCTGAGACGGGGGGCCAACGCCGATGATCCTGCCCGGGAAGGTTAAAATGCAAGGAAATGAAAGTGGGGCAATTTAGCCATTCCTAACACAATTCTGACCAGATCAGAGTGGAATAGCCCCCTGATTCGCAGTTTGGGATTGCCTGCAAAGAGAGAAAAGGCGCATAGTGGTGAAAAAAATAGGCAACCCGAGCAGTACAAGGACAGCACCCATGTCGAAAATCGCCCTTGTGGACGATGACAGGAATATCCTGACATCGGTTTCCATGACCCTTGAGGCCGAAGGCTTTGAGGTCGAAACCTATAATGACGGACAGCAGGCGTTTGACGCCTTCAGCAAGAAACTGCCGGACATGGCAGTGCTGGACATCAAGATGCCCCGTATGGACGGCATGGACCTGCTGCAGCGGCTGAGACAGAAATCCTCGATGCCGGTGATTTTCCTGACCTCCAAGGATGATGAGATTGATGAGGTCCTGGGCCTGCGCATGGGCGCGGATGACTATGTAAAGAAACCGTTTTCCCAGCGGTTGCTGGTCGAGCGGATTCGCGCGCTGCTGCGCCGTCAGGACGCGCTTGAGGGCAATGTCAGCCCCGCCGACGCCGAAGAGGGCAAGGTGATCGAGCGCGGTGAGCTGCGTATGGACCCGCTGCGCCATTCAGTGTCCTGGAAAGGGCGCGACGTGTCGCTGACCGTGACCGAATTCCTGCTGTTGCAGGCGCTGGCCCAACGCCCCGGTTTCGTGAAGTCGCGCGATCAGCTGATGGATGTGGCCTATGATGATCAGGTCTATGTCGACGATCGCACGATCGACAGCCATATCAAGCGCCTGCGCAAGAAGCTGCGCCAGGCCGATCCCGAGTTCTCGGCGATTGAGACGCTCTACGGGATCGGATACAGATATAACGAAGATTGATCGTGGCACTGGCCGAGGGGATCTCTGTGCGTGATGCAACCCCACCCAGGAACGGCGATGTCGTTCTGGGGGATGATTTCGTAACGCCCGACACAACGGTCGAGGACGAAGTGCGGGCGCGCCGGGCGCGGCGCGGCTTTTTCTCGCTGCGCGGATCGCCTTTGACCCGCAAGATCATCACCTTCAACCTGATCGCGCTGAATATCCTGGTGGCGGGGATTCTCTATCTGAATTCCTCGCGCGATGGGCTGGCATTTCAACGCGCCAACGGCCTGGTCGGTGAGGCCGAGCTGGTCGCCAACGTCTTCGAGGCGCAGTTGCCCGCAGGCGCGCCGGTCAACCTGGTGACGGGCGATGGCATAGATGTTGCCGCCACATTGGACCGGCTGACCATCCGCAAGGGGGCCGAGGTTTTCGTTTTCGACACGGACGCCACATTGGTCGGGCAGGTCGTAGGGCGCCGCGACGGCCCCGATACCGGCCACACCCGTCAGCCCACGATCATCACGGATGCGCTGAATGCCTTCTGGGGCTGGATTTCGCGGCCTTTCCTGTCGGCAAGTGACGCCGCCAACGGCGTCAGCGTCGAGGATGCGGCGCGCGCGCTGGTCGCGCCGGCCCTGCGCGACGGCACCCAACTCAGCAGTGAAGAGGTCAACGCCGGCACGGTGTTTTCGGTCGCGACGCCGATCCTGCAGGATGGGCAGGCGGTGGGCGTCGTGGCGATGGCCAGTGCGTCGGGTGAGATCAACAATCTGGTCCATTCCGAGCGTGAGCGCGTGTTGCAGATGTTCATCATCGCCACGCTGGTTTCGATCGGGCTCAGCCTGATCCTGGCCTCGACCATCGCGCATCCGCTGGCCGACCTGGCCGCCGCCGCCGAAATCGGCGGGGCGCGCAACCGCGGATCCCAAGGCACCGGCGGGCGCATCCGCATCCCCGATCTCAGCGCGCGCCCCGATGAGATCGGCCGCCTCAGCAAGGCGCTGCGCGGCATGGTGTCGGCGCTGTATAACCGCATCGACAGCAACGAACAGTTCGCCGCCGACGTCGCCCATGAGATCAAGAACCCGCTGGCCAGCCTGCGCAGTGCCGTGGGCACCATGCGCGTCGCCAAACGCGAGGATCAGCGCGAGAAACTGCTGGCGATCATCGAACATGACGTGCGCCGTCTGGATCGTCTGGTCAGCGATATTTCCAATGCCTCAAGGCTGGACAGCGAATTGGTCAAGGAAGAACAAGAGCCGTTCGACCTGCTGACGATGCTGCGCAATCTGGGTCAGTATCTGGGCGAAGAGGCCAAGGGGCGCGGCATTGATTTCATTACCGACTTCCCGGACAAGCCGATCGTGATCAACGGGCTTGAGGCGCGGCTGGCGCAGGTCTTTGTCAACCTGATCTCGAACGCGTCCAGTTTCTGCGAAGAGGGCGACGCGATCCGGATCTGGGCGCGCCGGCGCGAAAACCGCGTTCTCGTCGTGGTCGAGGACACCGGCCCCGGCATTCCCGATCAGGCGCTCAGCAAGATATTCCAGCGGTTCTATTCACAGCGCGATGCGTCGGACTTCGGCAACAATTCGGGCCTTGGCCTGGCCATCTCCAAACAGATCGTCGAGGCGCATAACGGTGTGATCTGGGCCGAGAACATCCGCCCGACCGATGCCGACATCACCTCTGATCCACTGGGCGCGCGCTTTGTCGTGGGCCTGCCGGTCTAGACGCGCGCCATGGCCGGACCGGGCGACGCGCCTACCGTGACCCTGCATGCAACCACCATCGCGCTGGACGGGCGCGCGGCGCTGATCCGGGGGGCATCGGGGCGGGGCAAATCCGCGCTGGCGCTTCAGTTGATCGCGCTCGGCGCGGTGCTGGTGGCGGATGACCGCACCCTGGTCACGCGCGAGGGCACGCGCCTGATCGCCCGCGCGCCAAACGCCATCGCCGGCCGGATCGAGGCGCGCGGCGTCGGCATTCTGGCGGCCCCCACCGTGCCCGAGGCCGATATCGAGCTGTTGATCGACCTGGACCGGGATGAACCGGCACGCCTGCCCGATACGAAAACAGGCAAAATCCTTGGCCTTTCACGCCCCGAACTGGGTAATATCGGCGCAGGCCATTTCCCCGCCGCCATCTTGCTATATCTCAGACATGGGCGCATCGCGTGATGTGCGCGGGGCGTCGCCTGAAACACTGGGCGCGGGCACATGGCCCGGTCCCAACCAAGGAGTGACCCGATGTCTGATGCGCCTGTTGCGCCGCCTCTCGTTCTGGTTACCGGGCCGTCAGGTGCCGGGCGCACCACGGCCATCCACGCGCTGGAGGATATGGGCTATGAGGCGATCGACAACCTGCCCCTGTCGCTGATGCCGCGCCTGTTGAGCGGGCCGGCACCGGCGCGGCCGATGGCGTTGGGGGTGGACACGCGCAACCGCGATTTTTCGACCAACGCCCTGATCGAGGCGATCGATCACGCAAGCGCCCAAATCGACATGCCCATGCAGGTGCTCTATCTGGATTGCGACGCCGACGTGTTGTTGCGCCGCTTTTCGGAAACGCGCCGCCGCCACCCGATGGCCCCGGCCGAGGGGCCGCGCGTCGGGATCGCGCGCGAATTGGATCTGCTGGGACCGGTGCGCGCACGCGCCGACATCCTGATCGACACATCCGAGATGAGCCCGCATGACCTGCGCGCCGAACTGGCGCACTGGTTCGCGCCGCAATCGGGGCGCGATCTGGCGGTCACCGTGCATTCCTTTTCCTACAAACGCGGCCTGCCGCGCGGCGTGGACATGGTGCTGGATTGCCGGTTCCTGCGAAACCCCTATTGGGAGCCCGCGCTGCGGATGCGGGACGGGCGCGACCCCGAGGTGGCCGCCTATATCGCCGACGATCCCCACGCCGCCCCGTTCCAGCAAAAGTTGCGCGATCTGGTGGCGTTGCTGTTGCCGGCCTATGTCGCCGAGGGCAAGGCCTATCTGTCCATCGCCATGGGATGCACCGGCGGGCAGCACCGGTCTGTCGCAATGGCAGAATCTTTGGCTGCGGCCCTTGCGGAGGGAGGCTGGCAGGTGTCAATTAGGCACCGGGAACTTGAGCGGCGGACAACCGGGGCACCCGCCGCCCCCACAGCGACTGACGCGCATGAGTGAACCGGCGCGCAGCGTGAATGAGAGGATTGACGCCTTGATCGGTATTGTCATCGTTGCGCATGGCGGTTTGGCCCATGAATATCTGGCGGCTGTGACCCATGTGGTCGGTCAGCAATCGGGCATCCGCGCCATCACCATCGAGGGCGACCATGACCGCGCCGCCAAGGAGGCCGAGATCTGCGCCGCCGCCGATGCCGTGGACATGGGCGATGGGGTGGTGATCGTGACCGACATGTTCGGCGGCTCTCCGTCCAACCTGTCGCTCAAGGCGTGTCGCCCTGAAAACCGCCGGATGATTTATGGGGCCAACCTGCCGCTGCTGATCAAACTGGCCAAATCCCGCCACAAACCCGTGTCCGAGGCAGTCCGGCGTGCGCTGGACACCGGGCGTAAATATATCGACAGCCAGAACCTTTCCATGGACAAGCACCCGCAATGACCAACAAAGCAACGCGCAGACTGAAGATCGTCAACGAAAAGGGGCTGCATGCCCGCGCCTCGGCCAAGCTGGTCGAAGTTGTCGAGGGTTTTGACGCCACGGCAGAGGTCTCACTCGGCGGGCAATCGGCTTCGGGCGACAGTATCATGGGGCTTTTGATGTTGGCAGCGTCGAAAGGAACCACTATTGACGTTCAAACCCGCGGCCCCGACGCCGAGGCACTGGCCGCGGCGGTGGAAATGCTGGTTGCGGACCGGTTTGGCGAAGATATGTAAGCGCAGGCCGCGACGCGTGGCGGTGGAATGGGATCAATCCAGTTGGCGGACGAAGACGAGGACAACAGCGCAAAAACCTCTGACGCCGCACCGGGCGCCACCGATGGTGGAGAGACGGTAAATTTCACCAAATACGACCGGCGCAGCCTGACCTATGCCAACTCATTCGACAAACCGCTGGTGGCCTTCATCATCCGCGCCATCGAGATGTTCACCGGCAAGCTGACGATCCTGCGCATGATCCGCGCCTTCGAGAAACGCGGCGCGCCGACCGGGCAGGCCTTCTGGCGCGCGTCTCTGGACACGATGGGCATCGACCTGCTGACCCCGCCCGAAGAGTTGGACAATATCCCGCTTGAGGGGCCGGTCGTGGCGGTGGCCAATCATCCGCACGGGCTGGTTGACGGGATGATCCTGGCCGATCTGATCGGGCAGCGCCGCAGCGATTACAAGATCCTGACCCGCGCCCTGCTGACCGGAATTGATGAGGTGGCGGCGTCCTACATGATCTCGGTGCCGTTTCCCCATGAACCCGACGCACAGCGCAAATCGGTCGAAATGCGCGCGCAGGCGATGTCACATCTCAAAAGCGGCGGCCTGATCAGCGTCTTTCCATCCGGTGTGGTGGCCTCCAGCGACACGTTGTTCGGCCCCCCCGTCGAGCGGGAATGGAACGTCTTTACCGCGCAGATGATCCGCCGTTCGGGTGCCAAGGTGGTGCCGATCTATTTCCCCGGCGGCAATTCGCGCTGGTATCAGATCGCCAACCGGATCTCGGCAACGCTGCGACAGGGGTTGTTGCTGCATGAGGTCGTGCACAGTTGCAACCGCCCGCAAAAACCCGTTGTTGGCAAACCCATCAGCGAAGAGCGGATGCAGATGCTGGAAAAGGACCCGCGCGGCTTCATGACCTGGCTTCGCGAACACACCCTGTCACTGGGCAATGGCGATACAGAGTAGCCACGCCGCGGCGGATGCAGCCGGTGATTGACCGGCGCGCCCTGCCCGTCTATCCACGACACGACCCGTTGAAACGCAATTCCCCAAACCAAAAGGTGCGCTTATGTCTGGCCATGGCTCTCCCATTCCGATGACCTCTGCCAAATGCGGCCCGCTGCGCGGGCAGGCGCAGATCCCCGGCGACAAGTCGATTTCGCACCGCGCGCTGATCCTGGGCGCGATGGCGGTCGGCGAGACGCGCATCACCGGCCTGCTCGAGGGCGAGGACGTGCTGGACACGGCGCGCGCGATGCGGGCCTTCGGTGCCGAGGTGATCCAGCATGGCGAGGGCGCGTGGTCGGTGCATGGCGTCGGTGTCGGCGGCTTCGCCGAGCCGGGTCATGTGATCGACTGCGGCAATTCCGGCACCGGGGTGCGCCTGTTGATGGGGGCGATGGCCACCACGCCGATCAGCGTGACCTTTACCGGCGATGCATCGCTGAACGGGCGACCGATGGCGCGGATCACCGATCCGATCGCCTTGTTTGGTGCGCGCGCCTTCGGGCGCAGCGGCGGGCGCCTGCCGATGACCATCGTTGGCGCGCCCGATCCGGTGCCGGTGCGCTACACGGTGCCGATGCCGTCTGCGCAGGTCAAATCGGCGGTGCTGCTGGCGGGGCTGAACGCGCCGGGCCAGACCGTCGTGACCGAGGCCGAGCCGACCCGCGACCATACCGAGCGGATGCTGGAGGGGTTCGGCGCCGAGATTTCCGTTGAAGATACGGATGCGGGCCGCGTGATCACCCTGACCGGCCAGCCCGAGTTGCGCCCCCAGGTGATCGCGGTGCCGCGCGATCCCTCCAGCGCCGCCTTTCCGGTCTGCGCCGCGCTGATCACCGAAGGGTCGGATGTGCTGGTGCCGGGCATCGGTCTGAACCCGACGCGCGCCGGCCTTTTCACCACGCTGCGCGAGATGGGCGCGGATCTCACCTATGAGAATGAGCGCATCGAAGGCGGAGAGCCGGTGGCCGATCTGCGCGCGCGCTTTTCGCCCGATCTGCGCGGCATCGAGGTCGACCCCGCCCGCGCCGCCAGCATGATCGACGAATATCCGGTCCTGTCGGTGGTCGCGGCCTTCGCGCAGGGCGACACGGTGATGCGCGGCGTCAAGGAATTGCGCGTCAAGGAATCCGATCGCATCGACGCCATGGCGACCGGCCTGCGCGCCAACGGGGTCGCCGTCGATGAGGGCGAGGACTGGTGGATCGTCACCGGGCGCGGCCATGGCAATGTGCCCGGCGGCGCCACCTGCGCCAGCCACCTGGATCACCGGATCGCGATGTCCTTCCTTATCCTCGGCATGGGCACGAACGCGCCCGTTTCGGTCGATGACGGCGGCCCCATCGCCACGTCCTTTCCGATATTCGAGCCGCTGATGGCCCGGCTGGGCGCCAACATAACCCGCGCCTGACCCGGCCCGGCGCGGCCTGTCAGGCGCGGCGTTCCAGCCGCCGGAAGATCATCGACAGCCCGAAACACAACAGGAAATAGAGCGCCGCGGTCGTGATCCATGCCTCGAATATCAGCCGGGTCGAGGCGACCAGTTCAACCGTCTTGTAAGTCAGGTCCTGCACCGAGATCAGCGAGATGATCGAGCTGTCCTTGATCAGGCTGATGAACTGGTTGGCCATCGGCGGCGTCACCTTGCGCATCGCCTGCGGCAGGATGATATAGCGCATTTCCTGCGTTGGCCCCATGCCGATGGCGCGCGCCGCCTCGCTCTGACCCTGCGGCACCGACTGGATGCCGGCGCGCACGATCTCACCGACAAAGGCGCTCTCGAACAGGGCCAGGACGATCACGCCCGAGATCAGCGAAGGAAACCGGCGCATGTCGCCAAAGAAGAATTCCCACGTGGCGGCAGTATCACCGCGTGCGATGCCGCGCGCCCAGGCGTTCAGATCAAGCGCGTCGATCAATTGCTGGGACAGGAAAAAGAAGAAGATGAAAATGATGACGACGGGCGGGATATTGCGCAAAAGTTCCATATAGGTGCGCGCCAGCAGGCGCACCGTCAGGTTCTGCGCGCAGCGCGCGATGCCCAGCAACACCCCCAGCACCAGCGCCAGCACGCTGGCATAGATGCTGATGCGAATGGTGGTGAACAACCCCTGAAGCAGCAGATTGGCAAACCATTCGCCCCGGTCCTCGCGCCAGCGCAGGATATAGTCGGGGATCAGGTGCCAGCGCCATTCATAGCTGAGCGTGCCCTCGATCGTCAGCGCGACATAGCCGATCCCGGCCGCCAGAACGGCGAGGATCATCAGGTCGGGCCAGCGCAGCTTGCGCAGGATCGCGGGCACGCGGATCATGTCTATTCAGCGACCAGCGATTGCCAGTCATCGCCCTTGAACCAATAGTCGTTGCGCTCTTTCAGCCAACCCGAGGCCATGCGCCCGGCGATCCAGTTGTTGAAGAAATTGAGCGCATCCACATCGCCCTTGCGCAGCGCAAAGCCTTCGCCGGTGGCCAGGAAGGTCTGATCGAAAGGCACATGCAGCTTGTCAGGATAGCGGCGCGCCTCGATCGAGGGCGCGGGTTCGGCGAACATGGTGGCGTGGGCGTTGCCGTTCAGCACCTCCTGCACGGCGGCGGCCTCTTCGTCAAACAGCAGCAACTCGGCCTCGGGGAACAGCGTTGCGATCACGGTGGCGGGGGTGGCGCCGCGGCGCGCCGAGAAGGTCACATCGGGGCTGTTGTAATCCTCCAGCGTGAAACCGTCGGTCATCGCCTTGTTCGCCAGAATGGTCTGGCCGGAAAATGCGTAGGGGTCGCTGAAATTGACGGTCAGGTTGCGCTCGGGGGTGATCGACATGCCGGAAATGATGACGTCGAAATTACCCGATACCAGTTGCGGGATGATGCCATCCCAGGCGGTGGGGATGAATTCCACGTCAACGCCCATATCCTCGGCCAGGGCGCGGCCCACATCCAGCTCAAAGCCGATCAGCTCGCCATTCTTGTCGCGCATGGACCACGGGGTAAAGACCGACAGGCCGATGCGGATGACCCCGTCCTGCTTGATCGTCTCGATCACGGATTCCTGCGACAGGGATTGCGTTGCCGATTGCGCCAATGCGGGCTGCGCGGCGATGGTGCTGGTGGTCGCGGCAAAGGCAAGGCTCAGCAACATGGCCTTTCTACGGGTGGTCGACATGGGGAAATCTCCTGAGGTTCGTGTCAGTTGGGGTTAAACCGCCGCTCCAGCGTTGAGACGCCGAAGGACAGGACGAGGGTCAGTGCCAGGTATACGGCCGCCACCGTAAACCAGATCTCAAAGCTCATATAGCTGTCCGAAATGATGTTGCGCCCCATCGTGGTCAGTTCCGCCACCGCGATGACGCTGACAATGGCCGAGGATTTGATCAGATGCACCGCCTCGCCGGTCAGCGGCGGCAGCATGAAACGCACCGATTGCGGAAGGATGATATAGCGCAGCGCCTGCGCGCGCGTCATGCCGATGGCATCCGCCGCCTCCCACTGGCCGCGCGCGACCGAGTTGATGCCGGCGCGGAATATCTCGGAGATCAGCGCCGAGTGAAACACCGCCAGCGTCAGGATGGCCGCGCTCCAGCGGGTCAGCCCGAAGATCGGTCCAAGGACGTAGTAAAAGAGATAGAGCAGCACCAGCAGCGGGATGTTGCGGATCAGTTCCAGGTAGATGATGGCGACACCGCGCCCCACGATCAGCCCGGACAGGCGCAGCGCGGCAACAAGGCCCCCCAACAAAGTGGCCAGCCCGAAGGCCGCCGCCGACAGTTTGACCGTCACCCATAGCCCGATCAGGATCTCGCCGGGCTGAAACCCGTCCTCGGTCAGGGTATAGATGTATTTCGGCACGCGATACCACTGCCAGTTATAGCCCATCCGCTGCGCGCCCGCATAGGAGGCAAAGACGATCCCGGCCATGATCGCGCCATACAGCGCGACGGCCACAACGGGCGCGTTCAATGTCCGGCGCAGGCGTCTCAATGTCCGAGGATCTGGTTGAGAAACAGTTTCGCGCGGTCTGTTTGCGGGTTGCTGAAAAACGTGTCGGGCGGGGATATCTCGACGATTCGCCCCGCCTCCATGAACACCAAGCGATCCGCCACCTTGCGCGCGAAACCCATCTCATGCGTGACGACGACCATTGTCATGCCGCTGTCTGCCAGATCGACCATGACATCCAGCACCTCACCGATCATTTCCGGGTCCAGCGCCGATGTCGGCTCGTCAAACAGCATCACGCGCGGTTCCATGCACAGCGCGCGGGCGATGGCGACGCGCTGTTGCTGCCCCCCTGACAACTGGTCGGGGCGTTTGTCTGCCTGTTCGGGAATGCGCACGCGTTCCAGATATTTGCGCGCCAGCGTCTCGGCCTTGTCGCGAGGCATCCCGCGCACCTTGCGCGGGCCGATGGTCAGATTCTCCAGCACGCTCAGATGCGGAAACAGGTTGAACTGCTGAAACACCATGCCGACATCCTGACGTAGCGCGCGGATATCGGGCGCATCCGCGCGCATCTCGCGCCCGTCAACTGTCAGGCTGCCGCTGTCATGCGTCTCAAGCCCGTTGAAACACCGGATCAGCGTCGATTTGCCCGATCCCGAGGGGCCGCACACGACGACACGTTCGCCCAGATGGACGGTCAGACTGACATCGCTGAGCGCCTGAAAGCCATTGAAATGCTTGTCGATATGTTGCGCCACAATGACCGGCTGCTGCATCATCAAAATCACGTCCCTGTCTCGGTCTGACACAGATAGGGTATTCTGGCTCAAGGCAACCGCCAAGGCGCAAATATATCTCCCATAGCATTAGAGATTTCGCGCGCATCGGGCTCAGGACATGTCTTGACCCGAGCCCGGAGCGTCTCAGGCGCGCCCGGCCTCGGCGTTGACGGCCGACAGGATCAGATCGCCGAGTGTCAGCGGATCAAAGGGCTTCACGATCACGGCGATGCCACCTGCGTCCTTCAACGCGGCGATCTCACCGTCATGCGCCCGCGCCGTCATGAAGATCGCCGGGGTGCTGGCATATTCGGGCAACTCGCGCAGTTTGACCAACAGGGTATCCCCGGTCATTTCGGGCATCATCACATCCAGCAACAGGATATCGGCGTGATAGTCTGCGGCCACGTCCAGCGCTTCGGTCGGGCTGAGGCATTGCAGCAACTCGAAGCGGTCTGACAGCTGCAATGCAATTCTGGCTATTTCCTGAACGTCCCGATCGTCCTCGACGTGAAGTATCTTCAATTTTTCCTGCAACACATTGATCACCTTATGGTCGTCTACACAAAAGCGGGCGCGCGGGTATCGCTGCGCAAGGCCCACAAACATTTCTTCGCTATCTTATCCATGCGCAGGTCTCCTTGAGCAAGGTCAAGGTCGGCAAGATCAGCGGATGAAAGCGATACTTCCCGCGAAAGGGCGATAATACGGATATCGGGGTTGCGCTGCTTGAACTTCTGCAAGGCCGCCTCGTCTTCGGGGGTAACGGTGGCCCAGTTGACGATGATCGCCTCGAAACCGCCCTGCCCGACCCGCGAAAGACCCTCGGAAACCGTGGCCACATTCTCGAGCGTGCAGGCGCGGCCAAGGGATTTGCCCAACAGGTCCGAGAATGCGGTATCAGGCTCGACATGGATGAACCCGGCCTGCGTGATCACATCGGATGGCATCACAACCGCGCCATTTGGCAAACGCACCCGAAACACCGTGCCCGTGCCTTCGGCGCTGTCAAAGTCGATCATGCCGCCCATGTTCTCGACCAGCGACTTGGCGATGCTCAGCCCAAGGCCGGTCCCGCCGTTCTTGCGGGTTGCAGAACTGTCCGCCTGCGAGAAGGGCTGAAAAACCTTGTCGTGATAGCTGTCGGGAATGCCTGACCCGTGATCCCTGACCTCGATCACGATGTTGTCCTTGCTCTCGGACAATGACACTTCCACCGTCTGCCCGCGGTCCGAGTATTTGACCGCATTGGACAGAAGATTGAGCAGGACCTGTTCCAGCCGTGCGGCGTCGGTCCAGTATCTGACACGGCCCTGCGGCAATGTGGTTTCAAAGCCGACACCGCCGGTGTCCGCGATCGGCGTGGCGGCGACGACGGCCTCGTTGATCACGTCGTTGATGTCGTGAAGCGCGTAGTGAAAGCGCATCTTGCGGGTCGAGACCTTTTCCAGATCCAGAAGATCGTTCAGCAGTCTTGCCAGCCGGTCAGAATTGCCCTGTGCGATGGACAAGAGGCTGCGCACATCATCCGGCAACCTGTCACTGGCGGTTCCGATGACCAGATCAACCGCGCCCTTGATCGATGTCAGCGGCGTGCGCAATTCATGGCTCATGTTGGCAAAGAATTCGCGGTTGTTCTTTTCGATCGCCTTGCGCTGGCTGATATCGACGAATTGCGCGATGAAGAAATCATTGTCCACGCCACTGCTGCGGGCGCGCGACACGCTGAGCAGCATCCACATTTCCTGACCCGATTTGTGAAAACAGCGGCCCTCGACCTTGCATATGCTGACATTTCCGTTGCGCAGATGTTCGATCGCGCGGAGCATGTCCTTCAGGTCTGCGGGGTGGATCAGGGTCTGGAAGTTGCGGCTCAAAAGTTCATCCGGCGAATAGCCGGTCAGCCGCCCCAATGCCTGATTGACGCGGGTGAACAGGCCCGCCGCATCCAGAAGCGCAAGAGGCACGGGCGCGCTGTCCACGATATCGGCGAACTGGCTGCGGCTTTCGCGCAGTTTTTCGTTGGCGTCGTGCAATTCGGTGAAATCGGTCTGCGAACCGATCAGGCGGATCGGCTTGCCGTCGTCGTCGGTGCCTGCGACGCTGGTGTTGGATTTCATCCAGCGCCAAATGCCCGGTGCGACCTCGATCCGGTATTCGCACTGCGAGCGGGCGGCAGTGCCGTCGATACATTCCTGATTGGACGCCAGCACAATCCCGAGATCGTCGGGGTGAATACGTTTCAGGAACTCATCCTGCGGGTTGTCGGCCATCGTCTTGCGGTCCAGCCGCAACAGGCTGACCCACGAATCCGAAACGACCGACCTGCCGGTTGTCAGATCAATGTCATAAACGCCGATCTCGGCCGCATTCAGGGCAAGGTTCATCCGGTGTTCGGCCTCGCGCAGATGGTCGGTAACGGCCTGTTCTTGCGTGATATCTTCAAACAGCACGATATAGCGCAGTTCGCCCAGCTTGTTGCGCCATTCATTCACCTGCGCCTTGAGACACAGGGATTTTCCCGATCTGGTCCGGCTCTTGAGGTGAATCGTGCCATTCCACGGCTCTGTCGGTATCTCCGGAATGAAATTGCACAGCACGGCACCGACAAGATCGGATTCCTCGAATTCGAACATGTTCAGAAAGGCCGGGTTGACCGACAGGATCCGACCCGTGGAATCATGTAGTGAAATGCCGATCATCGCATTGTCGACAATCGCCCGTGTCTGATCCGCATTGGCCTTGAGTTCGCGGGTCTGGTCCTCGACTTCGCGCTCGATCTCGCGGGTGCGGCGCGCGTGGGTAAAGGTGCTGAGGCCGATCAGCACCGTAAAGGTCAGGCCAAACAACCCCAGGAAAAGCGGCAGAAGCGTGGCCTGCGATGCCGCAAAAAGCGGGGTGGCATGCCAGACAAGGGTGAAATCCTGCCCATAGAGGCGAACGATCCTGGTTTCCTGGAATCCGGGGGGCGCATCGAATGCGAGATTGCTGGAAAAGACCTGCTCTGCGGTTTCCATATCGGTGCCGAAATAGACGGTCAGGCCAAAATCGCGCTCTTGTGCCGGGGAAAGCTCGGAAAACAGATCGGCGCTGCGAAAGGGCGCATAGGACAGCCCGGTCATGACGGCGTTCGGGTCCGCCCCCCGCCCGCTGGGCGCGCCCTCAAAGAAGGGGCGGAACATGATGAAACATGGTTCGTCGGTGTTGTATTGAACCAGGCGCGTCGGGTCCGACAGGACCGCTTCACCGCTGTCCCTCGCCTGCTCCATCGCCTTGCGCGAGCTTTCGCGAAATGACACGTCCAGCCCGATTGCCGCCTGATTCTGATCCTCGGGCGACACGTATTGGACGACAAGCGCCGCATCGCCCTCAACCGGGGGATGGATGGCAAAGCCGCGCGTCTGCAGGCTGCGCGCAAGTTGCGCATAGGTTCCGTCGCTCTTGCTGACGCTTGCGATCCAGCCAAGGCCGCCGATCTTTGGCAGTTTTCGCTCGATCTGGATCGCGGCCACATAATCGGCCCATTCGCGCGCCGAAATGTTCTTTGACGTATGAAAAAGGCCCGCCGCCCCGTCCAGCGCGGCCTCGATATCGTGAAGCCGCAATTTCAGCGCATCCAGGTTTTCCCCGGCGAGCGACGCAAACATCTCGCTGCTGTGGCGGGTTTGAAACCGGGTGACGGCCAGGACTGAAACCACGGTCAGGATCAAACAGGCGAACATCATGGCAAAACGGATCGCCAGGAATGGTCTGTTCTTCGATGCCACGCGTCTTACCCTCTTTAAGCGATTCAGGTTCAAGCCGGGATATGGCTTGAACCTGAAATGCACAACACCCATCCGGTTTGCGGGTTTTTCAAGACGCCCTGGTGATAGGGGCCTGTCCTGACGCACCGCAAATCTCACATGCGCCGAAGACCCCCGCGGCGGCGCTGACGCATTCCTCACGGTGGGACACAGATATTTGATAATTGTGGATCTGTGTGAAACTGGAATATGGCCGCTATCCAGAAGGGTGGCGGCCATATTTTGTATGACGGTTTATTTCAGGCGCTACATCTGGCTTTATGTAGGGCGTCTCAACTGCTTTCGCGCTTTAATGCCTTCTCGAAATCAGAATCACAAGTCCGACGGAAGCGGCTTCTTGTGCAAATTTCGAACTACTTACACGGCCTTACTTGATTATCGCCGTTAATAACCCTCTTGATTTTGAGAGCTGACCAAGTGGCACCATTTCCTTCTTATACTTCATCGAAACAGGTGCTCAAAAATGAAATTTGTCAAAAACCTCTTTATTGCTATCGGCGTCATTCTGTCAGTTCTATTGGTTATCGGAATTATGGTCCCGGACCCTCAGTCTCAAAGAGGACAGATTACCTCTTCTGGTTCAACGAGTAACAACCAGGACTCTTCTTGTCAGCATCCAGCGACACCCCCGCCTGGCTCATTCGGAAAATCAGATATCGCTGCCATTGCAGAGGCTTCCAGAGGAAATGAGGCGCGCTTCGACCGCGACTACAAGTCTCGCACCTTCTATGATTGCATGCATTTCGACGGACTTGAGCGGGAAATTATCGGAGCTGGGTGGCGCCTTCGACTGAAGGCTTCATCGCGATCCTGGATGGCCGACGCTGTCTGCTTAATCGAAGATAGCACAGCACGGACTCTCGTGGATTTGAATGAGGGAGAGATGATCCATATTCAAGGAACTATCCAAACGACATCAATTGGGACCTTGCAGCTCAAGAGCTGCCGCATCAACTAATTGATATCGATCGGGCATCAGTTCATGGCTACGCCTGTGAGGGCGTAGCCGATTTTTCTTGCGGCTCTAAGTCAGGCAATTTGGGCGCATGATCTGGCCCCGTGTTTTTCCGCGATCTTTCAAACCGGGCACCGAACTTCGTGCCCATGTAAAGCCACGGTCGATACAGAACACGGTAGATGTCGGGTGGATCTCGTGATCCGTCTTTTCTCTTGGTGTAGGCGTCCATACCGTGACGCATCGCGGGGGTCAGTTTCGCGGGCACCCGTCGGGCCCTGGGAGGTAGTTCCACCACCTCGTCCGTGCCGGGGATCCGCAGGGATCGCGACATCAGCTTCGGTGGGTCGATCAGGTCGTCTATTTCCTCGTAAGGGCAAGTATATCGCCGAGCTTCGAAGAAGTTGTAATGAACCCGGTAGATATTCAGGAGTGAGACCAGTGTCTTGGGGTTGAAGATTGCTCCCTGAATGTAAGATCCGCCGATCCGCGCCCCGCCGCTGCCAGCCCTATCCGCCACGCTGATGCGCTCACGAAGCGAGTTCATGAAGGTGCTGACGGGTTGTAGCGTAGCTTTGTAGATCCAAGGCGCAATTTCTTGGCGCAGATCTGGCGAGAGGGTCGCTTGATTGAACGACAAGCGTTTCAAGGTTTGCCGCAAGGGGCTTGGAACAATCGGGAATCCGACGACTTTGCCGATCTCGCCACTCGCCTCGGTTGGCGACCTTACCCACAAGGAGGGAAAGGTGCCGGACTGATAATTTGATATCTGGAAGTGCGACGCCGTTCCACGCACGGCAGCCTTTAAGCCGTCGGCAATGAAAGCTTCGGTGATTGTTTGCGGATCGGTCTCATAATCGAAGCGCCCAGAGAACATGCCATCATTGTAGAATTGCTTGCGGTCTTGGCGGTAGCTATTCATCTTTCGCAGCTTTTCCGGTTTTGTCGCCTTTTTATTGAACGATATCGCCAGCCAGGCGAAGCGGTTCTCGCGGATTTCCTTGCCGAAGATGTGCGGCAATAGCGGCGGCAGGGTTGCCTCCTGCTCCGTTGTAAGAACAATCGACCCTTCGGGCAGCATTTCTTTCAAAAGGATAAAATGAGCGCCTTTCGTGTAAGTATCCCGGGTGGTCATTCCCTTGAATGATCCCCGATCGTCGGTATCGTCGATTGTAAAACCGAACCAGCCCTCGGAAATCTCCCTGATTCTGGTGATCATATCGTTCGTGCGATTTATGATGTCGGTGCGCGCGTCCTGCTGATCCTTGTTTTTCTTTGGCATCCGTCGCTTTGCGCGCGCCTGAAAGGCACGGATTTCATTGACGCAAGCCGCGAAGAAATGGCGTTCGTGGAATCGGCCGGTTGGCCGCTGCCAAGAGAACTTCGGAGCAGAGCCAACATTGCTTCCGGGGTAATGCTGGGCGAGGTTCTGTGGTTGCCCCTGATCGTCGAGATAGGTGGTGTTGAACAGATCGAGCGGCGTTGCCCGTGGATCGAAATCGACATCCATCCGATACACATAGCCACTGTGCGCATCTGCAGTGACGGCGCAGTTCAATTGGGTGTTGCGCCGGTCGGTTGCCGTCTCCCAATTCACCGTTAGGACCATATCGTCATGGCTCAGGTGATGTTCGACCGCCTTGCCGCTTTTCTCGACCTTCTCTTTCCAGCGACGCAGCATTTCCCTCTCATAGGCGAGATAGACCTCTTCCAGCCAGGCGATCCGGTCGTAGATCCTCGACATGCCGATGGTCTTGCCGTTGGCGGCAATTCTGACCGACCTCTGAATATCGGCAATGCCTTCGCTGTTCAGCAGCGCTCCAAGAATGCGGAGATTGTCTGATGTGTTCTTTTGACCAGCGTGTGGCAGAGAAATCGCAAACCGAGCACCCTTCTTGCCCTTGCAAGGCTTGTGGAGCACCCTGATCGACTTCGGCGCAGCATTTCTCTTCGTAGGTTTGCCGGTGCGATCCTTGGTGCGCTCATGGATGCCATTCAGGACGAACTGGTCGGTATCGGCCAGAAGATGTGTGCCACACGCGCCGCATGCCGGTCCGTCTAACACGCCGTTGTAGTTCCGAAGTCGCGCCACCTCTTCTTCGAGATGATCCGGAGAGAGGATCGAAAACCCTGACTTGCAGAAAGAGCCATCCCTCGTCTGTCCGAGACATCGGACGGTCCGCTGGTCCGACCATTCATGTGGATTGCCGCTGTATGCGAATGCCGTCGATACACGGCGGTGCTTCTTCTTTGTGCCGGACAGCTTGTAGGCACCGGGGCCATTCATCTCGAACAGCTTGAGCTGTTCAGCAATGAGCTCTGGACGCTCTTTTCCCCATTTCTCTCGCCGAAAAGCACGATCGGTCATTGGCTGCCCGAAGTTCGAACAGTCCGGATTACCGCAAGTGTTGAGATGATGTTCCCCCGTGCCCGGATAGAGCTGCGAGAGTTTGAAGTTGAATGTTGCCAAGCCTGCCATCGGAACCTCGGATCATTGCGGTTCCGCCTAAAGTCGTTTTCACGAACAGTAAGCAGAAAACCCGCACGGAGTGGAGTCGAAACGGAAGAAATTTCCGCAACTTCCGCTTTCGTGCGAAGGTCAGGCTTGTGGTAGAAGAGTATTGGCTGTATCTTCAAAAACAGAAGGAAAATGCTACGAAATGCAAACTTTCTTTCTGACCCCGAGGACGCAAATTGCCTCCGAGAAAATTTTCTCGGGCAAGGCGTCCCTTTAGCGCCTTACGGCGCGCTGAATTCACCTATAAATAACAATAACCTGCCGCGCATCGCGCGACAGGTCTTGAGCTTGTCGTGTCCCACCACACGGAATGCGTCACG
>CAKSUL010000019.1 GCA_934501475.1 uncultured Roseovarius sp.
ATTCCCGCCGCCCTCTACAAGGCGATGGGCGGCTTCGCGACGAACGGCGTCAACATGACCAAGCTGGAAAGCTATATGGTGGGCGGATCGTTTTCCGCCACGCAGTTCTATGCCGATATCGAGGGCCACCCGGATGATCCCAACGTGCGGCTGGCCATGGAAGAGCTGGATTATTTCACCTCCGACATCAAGATCCTGGGCGTCTATCCGCGCGATCCCGGCCGATAGGGCGCGCCGCAAGACACCGGCGCGCGCGCCTCATGCGCTGCGCCGCCGGTAGCGGTCTTCCAGATCGCGGGCATATGTGGCGATGCGCATCTCGTAGCGTTTGGTCAGGTTGCTCTTGGCCAGTTTCAGCGACTGCACCAGCAGCCGCGCCGACAGGTTCTGCGGCAGCAACTCGGCCTCGAGCGACAGGCGCGTGCGCCCGCGCGACAGCGCCACGAGTTCCAGCACCAGATCGCCGTTCATCGCCGCCGACCCCGAGGAAAACCGCATCCCGTTGGGCGGATCATACTGGATCAGTTCCAGGCGCGCATTGCGCCGCTTGCCGCGCAGATCGAACGCGGTATCCCAGATCATGCCGGGGCCGGGCACGCTCAGCTGATCGACGCGCTGCACATCCGCGCCGCGCCGCAAGGCCGAGCGTTCCAGCCCGGCAAAATCGGACACCTGCGAAAACACATATTCCAGCGGCGCTTCGATGTCTTCGCGTGTGGAAAATTTCATGGTCTGGTCCCTGTTCAATCCTGTCAGTGAATGGCGCGCAGTGTCACCCTTAAAACGTTTCTAGCCAAACGTGAATCACGAATTTGCTTCCAAATGCCTTATTCGAGGGTATCCGCCAGCCAGTTGCGCAGCAAGAAATGCGCGATTGCCCCCTCACGCGCGGGAGCCAGAAAATCATGCTCCCCGGCAAAGGCGCGCATGATCTCTTCGCGCGTGACCCATATCGCATCCTCGATCTCGACCGGGTCGATGGTGATTTCGGCGCTCATCGCGCGCCCCATGCAGCCAAACATCAGCGAGGACGGAAACGCCCAGGGCTGACTGGCCAGATAGGTGACCTCACCGACGCGGATGCCGGCCTCCTCGAATACTTCGCGCCGCACCGCGGCCTCGATCGTCTCGGCGGGTTCGACGAACCCGGCCAGCAGCGAATACATCCCCTTCGGCCACCCCGGCGAGCGCCCCATGAGAACCGAATTTCCATGCAGGATCAGCATGATGACCACCGGATCGGTGCGCGGGAAATGCTGTGTGCCGCAGGCGGGGCAACTGCGCTGCCAGCCATCCTGGGTCATTTCGCTGGGCGCCCCGCAGCGGGCGCAAAAGCGGTGGCTGTCATGCCAGCCGAGGATTGCCTTGGCGGTGGCCGCCAGTTCCGCGTCGCGCGCGTTCAGCCCGGTCATGATGCGGCGCAATTCGGCAAAGACGCCCGTGCCCTTGACGGCCGGGTGGCATTGTTCGCTGGCATCCAGAAACTGATCCAGCGCCGCCTCGTCCAGATCTTCGGGCACCCAGTCGGAAATGTCATGGGCATAGATCAACTGCCCGTCCTCGCGCCCCAGCAGGATCGGCGGGCGCGATACCGCGCGCAGGATCTCGTGGTCCATCGGCAGCCGCAGCAGCGGGGCCAGCCTGCCCTGATCGACCAGCGGCTTGCCCCGCCACAGCAGGATCGTGCTGGCCTGTGCATTGGCGATGGCACCGTCGCGCGGCCCGGATTTGCCACGCAGATCCGCCGCCCGGTCCAGCCCAGAGCCGCCAAATGTCACTTTTTCCGCATTTCGCATTCCGCCGCCCCTGCCCCGGTCCCGCTCAGGTCTGATTGTCGCAAAACAGGTGCCACGATCCAGCCGGGCGCGCAAGCGGGGCCTTGGCGCGGCCTGTGGGTGGCCGATTTGCTACGCGGGCGCAGCTTTTCAACCCTTGATTGTTATTTGTTTATCGACAATTCGTTAGGCGTGCTAATTTCAGTCCGGCAGTTTCCCTGCCTCCGTCCGCTCAAGGCACCCAAGGATTTTATTTATACCACCATGTTTCAACTTGTTTCATGAATTCGCGCCCGCATCGCCTGCATGATCTGACCACGACCCGCCCCGTCACCGCAACTTTGCGATTGCTGGGCACGACGGATGTGCATTCCAACCTGCTGGGATATGACTATTTCTCCGGTCAGGGCGATGCGCCCTTCGGCCTTGCGCGGGTGGCCACGCTGATCCGCGCCGCACGCGCGCAGGCACGCAATGTCATGCTGTTCGACAATGGCGATTCCCTTCAGGGCACGCCCATGGGCGACATCACCGCACAGCCCGACAGCGGATGGACCGGGTTGCACCCGACGATCACCGCGATGAATCATGTCGGCTATGACGCCGCCAATCTGGGCAATCACGAGTTCAACTTCGGGCTGGATTGGCTGCGCCGCGCGCTTGAGGGTGCGCAGTTTCCATTCACCTGCGCCAATATCCGTATCCGCGCGGGCGCCGAGGGCGACAGCGATCTGTTGCCGCCGTATCTGGTATTGCCGCGCATGATCACCGGCGACGACGGCGCGCCGTATCTGATCCGTGTCGGCGTTATCGGGGTTGTGCCGCCGCAGGTGACGACATGGGATCATTCCCAGTTGCAGGGCCGGGTGCGCAGCCGCGACATGATCGACGCCGTGGCCCAGACCCTGCCCCGCCTGCGCGCGGCGGGCGCGGATATCGTGGTGCTGCTGGCGCATAGCGGCATCGGGCCGGTGCAGGCCACGGCGGGGATGGAGAATGCGGCGCTGCCGCTTGCCGCGCTGCCGGGCGTCGATGTGATCATGGCCGGGCACAGCCATGCGGTGTTTCCCCATCCCGACATGCCCGCCCTGCCCGGCACCGATCCGGTTGCGGGCACTCTCAGCGGCAAGCCGGCGGTGCAGGCGGGGTTTCGCGGCTCGCATCTGGGGGTTCTGGACCTTGCGCTGGAACGCGACGCGGGCAAATGGAGCATCACCGCCCATCACAGCGAGGCCCGCGCGGTCGCGGCGCCTGCCCCGGCCAAGGCGAGGGCAAGGGCCAAGGCAAGGTCCGTGCGCGAGGACGCCGCCCTGCGCAAGGTTCTGCACCCGGCGCATGAGGCGACGCTGGATCTGATTGCGCGCCCGGTCGGTCATTCGGATGTGGCGTTGCAGACCTATCTGGCCATGGCCGCCCCATGCGAGGCGGTGCATCTGATCAACCATGCGCAGCAACGCGCGCTCAGCGATGTTCTGCGCGATGGGCCTGACGCGGATCTGCCGGTGTTGTCGGCCGCCTCGCCGTTCAAGACCGGCGCGCGCGGTGGGCCTGCGTTCTTTTCGGACGTGCCCGCCGGCCCGCTGACCCTGCGCAATCTGGCCGATCTCTATGTGTTCCCCAATACGCTCTGCGGGGTGCGCCTGAGCGGTGCCGAGATCCGCGAATGGCTGGAACGCGCCGCCTCCTGCCTGCACCGCATCACCCCCGGCGCAGGCGAGCAGATGCTGTGCAATCCCGCCCGGCCCGGCCATGATTTCGACACCATCATGGGGCTGAGCTATGTGATCGACCTCAGCCAACCCGCGCGTTACGGCGCGGACGCGAAGCTGGCGGATGGCGCGGCGCATCGCATCCATGACCTGCGCCATGACGGCGCGCCGCTGAACCCCGCGGATCAATTCATCCTTGCCATCAACAGCTTTCGGGCTTTTGCGAACGGGCTTTATCCGGTGTTTGACCGCGACAGGTTTGTCCATGTCGGGCGTCGCCCGGTGCGGGATATCCTGATCAAACATATCCGCAGCAATGGCGCGGTGCAGGCGGCACCGGGGCCGCATTGGCGATTTGCGCCCGTGGCGCGCGCGACCGCGCTGCTGGATACCGGCCCCGCGGTGCGGCGCAACGAGGCCGCGCTGCGCGATCTGGGGGCGTGTGATCTGGGCGACACGGCGGAAGGCTTTGCGCGGTTGCGCCTGCCGTTCTGACCTTGGGATCTGCCCCCCTTGCGAATCCGCGCCGCGCGTCCTAAATAAGCGGTGAGAGGTTGGCGCGGGCAGGCGCCTCGCCAACCCGGTCAGATCCGGAAGGAAGCAGCCGTAACGAGCCCCGCTTGGGTCGTTGTCCAGCCTCTCACCCTACCCCTCCCCTGTTGAAACCACAAAGATCCCCTGCAACGCGGGGGGTGTTCCGTTTCATCGTCACCACCCCCGCAAACAGATAGAGCCTGACCAAGCCGCAAACCTGCCCCACCAGGCCGGGTCACTTCACCCATTGATTTCAATGGGTTGAACGCGCATAGCCGAAATTCCTCAACGCCTATCCGGAGGTGGGTGCGTCGCAAGCGACGCCATGCGCGACATAAGGTCCGCAAAGGCGACCCCACCTTGTTTGCGCGCCCCCCGGTCCCGACATCAGCCATATAGACAACGACAACTTTCTGGAGGTTTTTGAATGCTTTACGTCGATATTCCCACTGCCCGACTGGTTGGGCAACTCAATCAGGTGCGGTCGGACGCCTGTATTTCGATCTATCTGAAAACGACCCCGCTTACGCAGGATATCGGCGCAAGCCGCACGAACCTTGGCAATCTGGTCAAGACGGCCATTGCCCAGCTTGAGGCGGCGGGTCTTGCCAAGCGGCGCATCTGGCCCCTGCAAGAGCATTTCGATCAGTTGCTCGAAGACGATGAGTTCTGGGAACATCAGGCCAATTCACTTGCCATTCTGGCAACACCCGAACAGATCCGCACCTACCGCCTGGCCAATGATCTGGTTGACATGGTCGAGGTTTCGGACCGGTTCCACCTCAAGCCGCTGCTACGCGCGATCAGCTTTCCGCATTCGGCCCATGTCCTTGCGGTATCGGAAAACGCGGTCAGGCTGGTCGAGATATCCTCGGATCTGCCGGCCAGGGAAATCCGCGTGCCGAACATGCCCAAGGATGCCGCCAGTGCGGTGGGCAAGGCGTCGATCAACGACAGTGGAGCCGGGCGGCGCATTGGCGGGCTTGAGGGGCAAAAGGTGCGTCTGGGTCAGTATATCCGCAAGATCGACGCGGCATTGCGGCCAATTCTCGCAAATTCGAACATGCCGGTCATTCTGGCGTCGACCTTGCCGGTGGATGCATTGTTCCGCTCGCTGACCTCGATCGATATCCTTCCGCAAACCATCGACACCAGCCCTGACCGCATGAGCGAAGCAGAACTGGCAACTGCGGCGCGTCCGGTTCTGGACGCCCATTACCAGAGCCAGATCCAAGAGTTTCACGGGCTGTTCGAACAACGTTCGGGCCAGAAACGCACAACCACCGATCTGTCTGACACCGCGCGCGCAGCCACATATGGCGGTATCGAAAGCCTGGCTGTCGATTTCGACTCGGTCACCAACGGGTTGGTCGATGAGGAAACCGGCGCGGTAACGCTGGACGAGGGCGGCGACGCCGTGAACTACGGCGTTGTCGATGAGATCGCCGGGCGCGCGCTTCGCTCAGGGGCGCGGGTCATGGCGGTGCGCAGGGCGGATCTGCCCGGCCAAAAGGAACTGGCTGCGATCCTGCGTTACCCGATCTGAGAGGTCTCACGAAACATCTGACCTGCCCCCCGTTCCAGCGTGAGCGGGGGGCAGAGCCCCCCACGGCCCCCGCAAGGGCATCCGCCAGCCCATCGACACGCGCGGGGCGGCCCCGAGCCGGGTGGCGGCGATCAGGCTGCACTCAGAGCATGTTGCGTTGAATTGAATTCACCAATCGCCGTAAACGCCTGAATCCTGGCAAACGCAACAGGCTTTAGATCACACCGGCAGCCATCAGAACCTGATTGAACTCGGTCTCGCCAATGATCCGTATCGGGTGACCCGCCGCGCGCATGTCTTCTGCCTTGCGGTGCTTGCTGCTTTTCTTGTGGCCCGCCAGAAGGCCGAGATCCCGATCCCCGACAACCAAGTGGGTGGTCCGTCTGGTGACACCCGTATCGACATTCATGCCGGCCAGCGCCGCAAGGTCGGCCGCATCCTTGCGCGACATGCCAAGACTGCCGGTGAACACCACGGTTGACCCGGACAATGGGCCGTCGGCGGCACCGATCCGGGTTTGCGGCGGTGGGTATCGCGCTCTTGTCCTGGGCACGATCAGCTCCTCGAACGACATCGCCAGATGCCTTTCGGCATGAAGCACGACCATCGCGGCGGCGCGCGCATCTTCACCGGCGTCGTGATGATGGAACTGCAGGTCCAGGCTGCGCTTGAGATTCGCAAGCCCGTGCCCGCCATTGCCCTTCAACTCGGGCCATGCGCGCCGCGCGATCGTGACGCTGTCGCTCCAGCGCAGGTCAGGGGTGGCGATGCCGCAGAAATCGCAGGCCGAGGCGACCGCCCTCTTGTCGAAACTGCTGTGCTGGACAAGGCGGTGCCGGGTCAGCAGGGGCAGCAACGCATCCCAGACATCCGGGAAACGGGGGGCATCGGCTACGCGTTCAGGACCGATGCCGTGAAGCTGGATGTTGAACCGATCAAACCGCGTGCCGGGATTGACCAATACCGAATAGGTCTGGATCTCGTTGTCGGGCTGAACGCAGGCCAATCCGATCTGGCAGATGCTGGCGGCATCGCGGCAGGCGGTTTCCACATCCAATGCGATGAAGCGGAAATCACCGTCAGGCACCCGCTCGGCATGGGAAAAATCCGGCCGGGGGGGCGTTTCGCCAACATGAGGCGCCCGCGTTTCGGGGTCGGCATCACGCGGCTGGTCTTGCGCGGGCGGCTTTTCCGGGCGGCCAGAGAGCCAATCAAAACGGGCCATGGGTAAGATACTCCGGAAAACAAGGGACATGTCGGGCGGCGTTCGGGTCTTGCAAGGCTACCATATCGCAATCGCGATGGGTGCGCACCGCCTGGCCGCGCTCATATCGCTGGCGCTGAACGCGCAGGATTTCATGCCTGCCGAGGTCGGACTTCAAGGCGCGTGCCGCCTCAAGGATTTCATCGACGCCCCGCGTTCAGGCAACAATCCGCCCAGCCTCCGGCCCAATTCGGGAACCTCTTCTTGATCCATGGCGTTGTCCTGCACGCGCCACGGTGTTGCTGAACATATTCAGGAGAAGAGGGATGCACGGAATAATCTACCTTGTTGGACTTGTCGTCGTCGTCATGGCGATCCTGTCCTTTCTGGGCCTTGGATAAGGTCCGCACGACGATCAAAATGAAAGGCCGGACAAATGACGGAACGAACTGAAACATTGACCCAGGCATCAGCCCCCGTGTTCGCGCATGAGGGAAGCTATGTCGACTGGTCGTCAATCCTTGCCGGCGCGGTCGTCGCGTCGGGGATTGCCTTTGTGTTCACCACTTTCGGCGCAGCATTGGGCCTGACGCTGGTGTCGCCTTACGATGGCGGCGGATCGGCGATGGCGGCCCTGATCGCGGTTGGATCATGGATGTTGTGGACCACGATCTCAAGCTTCATGGCCGGCGGCTATATCGCCGGGCGCATGCGGCGGCGTATGGATGGCGCCAGCGCGGACGAGGTGAGCGTTCGCGATGGTATCCACGGGCTTGCGGTATGGGGTGTTGCGGTCCTGCTCGGGGCGTTCCTGCTGAGTGCGGGCGCGGACACGGTGGTGCAAGCCACGGCCGACACCGCCACCACCGCCGCGACCGTTGCCGCACAAGCCACCGGCGATGTGGCGCAGGCCACAAGCGAGACGATCGCGGCGGCGGGCGTCAGCGAAGCGCAGGCAAAAGCGGCCGCCGAGACCGCGCGGAAATACTCCGTCATCTCGGCCTTCGTGTTCGCGGCATCGCTGATGATCGCAGGGGCCGGTGCATATTGGGCCGCCGGCATGGGCGGACAACACCGCGACGAAGGACGGGTCTTTGCCCGCTTCGGCCGCTGGACATAGGAAGGAAAACCGATGAGAGCGATATTGCTTTGGCTGATCGGCGTTCCCATCTGGATAATCATCCTGCTCGCCTTTCTGACGTGACAACTCTAACGTAGCGACGACCAAATCGAAAGCGGGCCGCCCCCCGGATAAACCGGGGCGGCCTTGGTGTCAGTGAAACCTGATCAATCGTTCCTGACAACCTGCATCACCGGCGGCCTGACCATTCAGGCCGCCAAGCACGGCAAAATGGGAGTGACCCTTTGAAACCGCTTCTGGAGCATAGCGCCAATGTCCATTCCCAATCCGGCGAGGATGGGATCCTGGGCGAGATCCTGACCCGTCTGGGTGTGCTTGGCGGCGCGAATGAAAAATGGTGCGTCGAATTTGGCGCCTGGGACGGGATGCACCTGTCCAATACCTACAACCTGATCTCCAATCACGGATTCCGCGCTGTCCTGATCGAGGGCGAGCGCAAGCGCTATGAGCAGCTCTGCCGCAATATCCCCTCGGATGACGTGATCAAGATCTGCCGCTTCGTGACGCTCGACGGCAAGAACCGGCTGGACGCGATCCTTGGCCAGACCCCGCTTCCCGAGGATTTCGACCTGCTTTCCATCGACATCGACAGTTGCGACTATCACGTCTGGCAAAGCGTCACCGCCTACCGGCCCAAGGTGGTGATCATCGAATTCAATCCCACCATACCCGTCGATCTGGCTTATGTGCAGCCGCCCGACTTCACGCTCAACCACGGCAACGGGGTCAAGGCGCTGGACAACCTTGCGCATGAAAAGGGCTATACGACGGTCTGCCTGACCCATGCCAACCTGATCGCGGTGCGCAACGACCTGCTGGATGAGGTTCTGGACACACCACCCCCCGTGATCGAGGAGATGGCCGACACCGGGGCACGCCGGTTCATCTTTGTGGGCTATGACGGCACCGTGCTGTCGAATTTCGACAGCCTTCCCAACGAATGGCACCCGACGCGGATCGAAATGGGGGATCTGCAATTCCTGCCGCGGTTCCTGCGCAAATATACCGGGGCCTATACCCCGTTCCACTGGGCTGCCTTCGGCCTGCTGGATTATTGGCGCCGCCTGAAACGTCTGCTGCGCCGGTAAGGCGTTTCGCGAAACGCTTCAGCGCGAGGGCGGCATGCCCGTGACGGCGGGCGCAAACCGCGCAATGTCTGCAATCGCGGCCTGACGGGGCACAGGCATGGGTTGCGCGTCTCGCCTTGTTTTCAACATTTTCGCGAAGTAGATCACGAGGGTTGGCTCTTGCGAATACCAAGGGCCGCATTCTGGTATGTGCGAGTTCGATGAGTATGCAAGCCGATACGAAGAAACATTAGCACCATCCTGCTTCTATACGGCGTGGCAGGCAAAGCTGATCTATATGAGTAAATGATGACCTGCCTGACGAGTTTGGAATTCTCAGCCGTACCCGCCGCTGTCGCGATCTTGTGGGCGATCTGCGCCATTGTCCTGGCCTGGGTTGTGCGCAACAATCACTTTGCCGGCAAGCCCGCCTTTGTGCTGGCATTCGTGGCGATGCTCTGGTGGCTCTTCGTGGTCGGGCTCGATTTCGCCTCACAGGGGCTGGCATGCAAGGTCGGCTGGTCCCTCGCCGCATGGCCCGCGATAACGTTGCTGCCGATCGCCTGGGCGTTCTTCGTGATCGACTACACGATGAACACCAGCCGAAACCGCAAGCCGCTCCGCCTTCTGCTCTATCTGGGCCTGCCATCGCTGACCAGCATCATCGCGTTCACGAATGACCGCACACTTCTGCTATACGGCACCGGCACCCGTCTGGTCGAGAACGAGGGCGCCGAACCATATGTCATCTTTGACCACGGCCCGCTCTTTTATGTCATCGCTTCGGGGCTCTATGTCTTTGTGACGGCTGCGATGGCGGTGCTGATCTATGCCTTCCTGAAGGCTGACAAGACCATCCGGCCATTCCTGGGTGTGTTGTTCATCATCACGATCGCGCCCTTGACGGCCAATGTGGCCTATGTCGTCTGGGGGTTCACCGTTTTCGGGTTCGACCCGACGCCCTTCATGTTCGCCGTCGCACTTATCGCGTTCAGCTGGCTGCTGGTGAACAACACCATGATGGATACCGAGGCCCAGGGACGGGCCCAACTGTTCTATGCCACGCAGGACCCGGTGATCATCATGGATGTCGTTGGCCGGTTTGCCGGGGCGAACGCGGCGGCAAGGGCCCTGTTCGATACCCAGTTGCCCGAGGATGGCGGCACATTGGGCCACCTGTACCAGATCGGCCCGATATTGAAATCGCTCGTGCAAACGGGCGAGCTCGGATCTGCGGAACCGATCCGTTTCGCGGAACGGATCTATGACCCGCGCGCCCTTCCGATCGCAAGCCCGATCCAGACGGCGGGAAATCTTCTGGGGTGGTCGGTGACATTGGTTGACATCACCGACAGGGAACATTCCGCCGAGGCGCTGCGTGAGGCCGTGGTGCGTGCCGAGGCCGCAAACCGCGCGAAATCCGAGTTTCTGGCCGTGATCAGCCATGAATTGCGCACCCCGATGACATCCTTGAAGGGCGGGCTGGATCTGGTGCTGCATGGCGTCGTCGGCGAGCTCAGCGATCCGGTCCGGAACCTGCTGGGCATCGCCCAGAAGAACAGCGTCCGGCTGCAGAAACTGATTGACGATATTCTTGACCTCCAGAAACTCGATCTGAATGCGGTCACCCTCAAGCCACAGGCCCTGGACCCGACCCAATTCCTGCGTGAAACCATCCAGGAACACGAGGGCCACGCCGCCGAGGCCAAGGTGCGCATCTCGCTCAACTCGGATGTCGGGGACAGGCGGGTAAGTGCGGACCCATACCGCCTGAAACAGATCGTCGGGAACGTCCTTTCGAATGCGGTAAAGTTTTCCCCCAAGGGCGGGCATGTCGAATGCTCGGCCCTCGTGATGGACGACACGCTGAGGATATCAATCCGCGACAGCGGGATCGGCATCCCGGAAAACGCGCAGGACCAGGTTTTCGGGCGGTTCAGCCAGGTCGACAGTTCGTCGACACGCGCCTCCGAAGGGTCCGGTCTGGGGATGCATATTGCCAAACTTCTGATCGAGCGTATGGGCGGGGCCATTTCATATGAAAGCCGCCTTGGCGAAGGCACCACGTTCCACATCGACATAGCGCTGTCGCCAGATGATCTTCAGCGCCCCCAAGGCATTGCAGCGGCAGATCGAGTGACCGATTGAGTGACCGACCTTGTGCCGGGCAGGCCCTGACATATGGTGATTTGCTTGGCGATTGCGCCCGCTCGGCCTCGCATCCGCGCCCATCTCATCCCTGACGCCGTTTCGATGTGGGGGGTGTCCGGCATCCGATGCGCGCCTCGGATCAATTGCAACATGCCCTAACGCCCGGTGCGCGCCCAGGCCATTTGCGCCGCGGTTTCGACCGCGCAGGGGCGCACCGCGCGCAGGCGGGCCAGCGCGGTATCGGCGTTTTCGCCCGCCTCGACCATCAGGCGCAGCGCGGCCATGCCCGATCGCCCGCACCCGCCCCGGCAATGGATCAGAACCCGCCCGCCCCCGCGCAGCGCCGCGCGCGCCGCCGCGCTGGTCTGTGGCCAGCGGTCGCGCGTCAGCTTGCCGGGGGCCGAGAAATCCTCGACCGGGAGATGCATCCAGCGGCTGCCCATGTCCTGAATATCCGCCCCCAGATCACCCGCGCCATGCGCCAGCATTTCCAGATCGGGCGTGAGGCTGATCACCAGCGCCGGCTTCCAGTCGCGCAGATGCGCCAGATCGCCGTCATAATCACCATCCTGCCCCGGCAACGGCGCCAGCGCCAGAATGCCGTCCCCGACCGCCAGCGCATATATCACAAAGCTCACCGTCCCCGTCCCCCGCGCTAAAGCCGCGTCGCGGCAAAGGTGTCACAGGCCTGCATGTCGCCGCTCTGGTATCCGGTGGCGAACCAGCGGCTGCGCTGCTCGGAGGTGCCGTGGGTGAATGTATGCGGGCGGGGCACCTGCCCTGCCGCCTCTTGCAGGTGGTCGTCGCCGATCCGGCGCGCAGCGTTCAGCGCCTCTTCCAGATCGCCGGGTTCAAGCAGCCCCTCGACATGGCTGGCCCAGACCCCCGACAGGCAATCGGCCTGCAATTCCAGCCGCACGGTCAGGGCGTTGGCCTCTGTTTCGCCGGCCTGCTGGCGGGCGCGGTTGACCTCGGACAGGATGCCCAGCTCGTTCTGCACATGATGCGCCACCTCATGCGCGATCACATAGGCGGCGGCGAAATCGCCCTTCGCGCCCAGACGTTGCGAGAGCGTGGCAAAGAACTCGGTATCGAGATAGGCCTTGCTGTCGAGCGGACAGTAAAACGGCCCCGTGGCACCCGATGCGCCGCCACAGGGGCTTTGGGTCATGTGGGAAAACAGCACCAGGACGGGGGCGGTGTATTCCATGTCCAGCTGCGCGGCAAAGACCTGTTCCCAGACGGTTTCGGTGGTGGCAAGGACGCGTTTGCTGAACTCGCCCGCCTGCTGTTCCTGCGCCGATAGCTCACGCGCGGCGCCCCCGGGGGCCATGGGCGATTGCCCCTGCAACAGCGGCGTGACGTCGATCCCGGCGAAATAGCCGATGGCCAGCACCACCAGCAGCCCCACGCCACCGATCCGCGCGCCGCCGCCGCCAACGCCACCGCGCCCCGACCGGCGGCGATCCTCGACATTGCGACTGCCGCGCACACCCCTTAACCGCATATACCCCTCTCCCAACATGGCCGCGAAACGCGCGCGGCCATCCTGCCTAGCGCGGTTCGGATGCTCCACTATAGCGGCCTTCGGCGCATTGGCAAAAGGCTTTGACAACTCATCGCGCGCATCCCGATTCCCGCTTGAAACCCGCCAGCGGGGCGCGGACAATGGATCTTGTGCGCAGGCGCAACGACAAAAGACCCCGAAAGGAGACCCGTTTGGCCGGTCATCATCATCACGTCGATCCCGAGGCCGGCGATGCACGGGTGTTCTGGGCCATCATGGTCAATCTGGGCCTGACCGTCGTACAGATCATCGGCGGCCTGCTGTCGGGCAGTCTGGCCCTGATCGCCGACGCGGTTCACAACCTCTCGGATGCGCTGTCGCTGATGATCGCGTTCTTTGCCCGCAAGATCGCGCGCCGCCCCGCCGATGCCTCGATGACATTCGGCTATGGCCGCGCCGAGATCGTCGCCGCGCTGGTCAATTATACCTCGCTGATCATGATCGGCCTCTATCTGGTCTATGAGGCGGTGGTGCGGCTGTTCGATCCGGTCGGTGTCGATGGCTGGATGGTGGTCGTGATCGCGGCGATTGCGCTGATCGTGGATGTGGTGACGGCGCTGCTGACCTATACGCTGTCGCGCCAGAGCATGAACATCAAGGCGGCGTTTCTGCATAACGTGGCGGATGCGCTCGGCTCGGTCGCGGTGATTTTCGCCGGGACGCTGATCCTGCTTTATGACTGGCGGCTGATCGATCCGTTGGTCACGCTGCTGATCGCGGGATACATCCTCTGGCAGAGCTTTGCCGGCATCTCTCCGGTGATCCGCATCCTGATGCTTGGCAGCCCCGAGCGTCTGGATGCCCGGACCGTCCTTGCGCGCATCGCGCAGACCGATGGCGTCAGCGGCGTGCATCATCTGCACCTGTGGCAGATGCAGGAACATGCCACCGCGCTTCAGGCGCATCTGGTGATCGCGCCGGACCGCTGGCAGGAGGCGGACGCGATCAAGCAGGCGGTCAAGGCGCTGCTGGTCAGCGACTTCGACATCGCGCACAGCACGCTTGAACTGGAATGCGCGCGCCACGCCTGCATCGGGGCCGACGCGATCGGGCATGGCGCGGACACCACGACACCCGACGCCCCGGCACATGCGCATTGACGCCGATGGTGCGCAGGCGCGCGGGCGACAAAACACCGGCGCGGGCGCGCCCACGGCCCAGTCAGCGGTGGACCTTGAGCGCGCGGGCAACTACCCTCACCCCCTGACATCCCGAATCCGGCAGACGCATACATGACCGACACAGCCCAACCCGCCTATCAGGTGCTCGCCCGTAAATACCGCCCCGAGGTCTTTGCCGATCTGGTCGGGCAGGATGCCATGGTGCGCACCCTGAAAAACGCCTTTGCGGCGGACCGCATCGCGCAGGCCTTCATCATGACCGGGATCCGGGGCACCGGGAAAACCACCACGGCGCGGATCATCGCCAAGGGGATCAACTGCATCGGCCCCGACGGCACCGGCGGCCCGACGACGGAACCCTGCGGGCAGTGCGAACATTGCACCGCCATCATGGAGGGGCGCCATGTCGATGTGCTGGAAATGGACGCCGCCTCGCGCACGGGGGTGGGTGACATCCGCGAGATCATCGACAGCGTGCAATACCGCGCCGCCAGCGCGCGCTACAAGATCTACATCATCGACGAGGTGCATATGCTGTCCACCTCGGCGTTCAACGCGCTGCTGAAAACGCTTGAGGAACCGCCCGCCCACGTCAAGTTCATCTTCGCCACCACCGAAATCCGCAAGGTGCCGGTCACCGTCCTGTCGCGCTGTCAGCGATTTGACCTGCGCCGGATCGAACCCGAAGAGATGATCGCCATGATGCGCCGGATCGCCGCCGGCGAAGGCGCCGAGATCAGCGATGACGCGCTGGCCCTGATCACCCGCGCCGCCGAAGGATCGGCGCGCGATGCGACCTCGCTTCTGGATCAGGCGATCAGCCATGGCGCGGGCGAAACCACCGCCGAACAGGTGCGTGCGATGCTGGGGCTGGCGGATCGGGGCCGGGTGCTGGACCTGTTCGACATGATCATGAAGGGCGACGCCGCCGCGGCGCTGACCGAACTGGGCGCGCAATATGCCGAAGGCGCCGATCCGATGGCGGTGCTGCGCGATCTGGCCGAGATCACCCACTGGATCAGCGTGGTCAAGATCACCCCCGAGGCGGCGGATGATCCCACGATCGGCCCCGATGAGCGCCTGCGCGGTCAGGAGATGGCCGAAAAGCTGGCGATGCGGGTGCTGGCGCGGATGTGGCAGATGTTGCTCAAGGCGCTGGATGAGGTGGCGGATGCGCCCAATGCGATGATGGCCGCCGAAATGGCCGTGATCCGCCTGACCCATGTCGCCGACCTGCCCACGCCCGAGGAATTGCTGCGCAAGTTGCAAAGCGCCTCACCGGGGTCCGGCCCGGCCCTGCCGCCCGCGGGCGGAGGCGGTGGTGGTGGTGGCGGCGGCGCGGCGTCCGGCCCTGCCAGCGCGGCCCATTCCGACACCGCCATGACCGGCGCGGCGCATACAAGGCCGGTGGCCAGCGGGCGCGGCAGCGGCCCGACGGCCTCAGCGGCACCGATGCAGGATGTCTCGGCGGCGCTGGCGCATTACCCGACATTCGAGCATGTGGTCGAACTGATCCGCTCGAACCGCGACGTCAAGCTGCTGGTCGAGGTGGAAACCAACGTGCAACTGGCCGCCTATCAGCCGGGCCGGATCGAATTCGTGCCCGCACCCGACGCCCCCGCCGATCTGGCGCATCGGCTGGGATCGGCGCTGCAACGCTGGACCGGCAACCGCTGGGCGGTGACATTGGTCAATGAGGGCGGCGGCGAAACCATCGCCGCGCGCCGCGACGCCGCCGAAACCGCCCTGCATGACGAGGCGCGCGAACACCCGCTGGTTCAGGCGGTGCTGCTGGCCTTTCCGGGCTCTGCGATCAAGGCGGTGCGCACCGCCAGCGATCAGGTCGCCGAGGCGCTGGCCGACGCCCTGCCCGAAGTCGATGACGAATGGGACCCCTTTGAAGAGGACTGATCCCGCTGCCGCCAGGCGCATTGATGCGTGCGCCGCCTTGCCCTGCGCGCCGCGCGACCGTATCTAGCACCTGACACCGCAACACATATCCCGGAGGGAAAACATGTTCAAAGGACTGGGCCAAATGGGCGACATGGCCAAAATGATGAAGGCCGCGCAAGAGATGCAGACCAAGATGGCCGCCCTTCAGGAGGAAATGCACATCCTCACCGTCACCGGTGAATCCGGGGCCGGTCTGGTCAAGGCCGTGGCAACCTGCAAGGGCGAACTCAAGAGCCTGGACATCGACCCGTCGATCTTTTCGGGCGACGACAAGGAAGTCGTCGAAGACCTGATCCTGGCGGCGATCAAGGATGCCCAGCAAAAGGCCAGCGACCGCGCACAGCAGGAAATGAGCAAGCTGACCGAAGGCATGGGCCTGCCCAAGGACATGAAACTGCCCTTCTGAGGCGCTTCAGCCGCGCCGCGCGGCCAGCGCGCCGAAAGGATCGAGCAATTGAACGGCACCCGCGACATCGAGACCCTGATCGAGATGATGGCAAAACTGCCCGGCCTTGGCCCGCGCTCGGCGCGGCGCGCGGTACTGCACCTGATCCGCAAGCGCGATCTGAAACTGATCCCGCTGGCCGACGCCATGCAGAGAGTGGCCGCAACCGCGCGCGAATGCAGCAATTGCGGCAATGTCGGCACCACCGAGATCTGTGACATCTGCCTGGCGGAAAAGCGCGCCACCGGCCTGCTCTGCGTGGTCGAGGACGTGGCCGACCTCTGGGCGATGGAGCGCACGGGCGCCTTCAAGGGGCGCTATCATGTGTTGGGCGGCACGCTGAGCGCGCTGGACCAGATCGGACCCGAACAGCTGCGCATCCCGCATCTGATCCGCCGGATCGAATCCGAGAACATCACCGAAGTGATCCTGGCGCTGAACGCCACGGTCGACGGGCTGACCACCGCGCATTACATCGCCGATCAGATCGAGGACCGCGTGCGCCTGACCTCATTGGCGCAAGGCGTGCCGATCGGCGGTGAACTGGATTACCTGGATGACGGCACGATCAGCGCGGCGCTGATGGCACGCAAGGCATTGTGACGGCCTGCCGGATCATGACATCTCGGGACGTGACATGTTGTCCTGCGCCACCCCGCGTGGGGTTTGACGAAACATGCAGCACGCTTTGACAGGCCGTCACAGGCCTGACGGGCCGTCGCGCCCAGTAATGCGCGACAGCCCGTATCGGTGTGATCCTGCTTGAGGGGTTTCCTGCGCGACGCGCGTCAGATCACCACCAGATCGAGCGGCGGAAACCCGTTGAACCCGATCGAGGAATAGGTCGTGGTATAGGCGCCGCAATTGCGGATCATCACCCGGTCCCCATCCCGAAGATCCAGCGGAAGCGAGATCATTTTCTTTTCGTATAGCACATCGGCGCTGTCACAGGACGGACCGGCCAGGATGCAGGGGCCCATCGGCCCGTGGTCATGCTCGGTGACGAACTGATAGCGGATCGCCTCGTCCATGGTTTCGGCCAGACCCGAGAATTTGCCGATGTCCAGATAGACCCAGCGATGCAGATCGTCGCTGGATTTGCGCGACACCAGCAGCACTTCGGCGGCGATATGCCCGGCCTCGGCGACCAGGCCGCGGCCCGGCTCGGCCATGATGTGGGGCACGGGGCCAAAGCGGTCTTCGATCGCCTGCATGACCGCGGCGGCATAGGCGCGCGGGGCTTCTATCGTCTCGCCATAGAAGGCCGGGAAACCGCCGCCGATATTGAGCAGGCTCAGGTCATGGCCCGCATCCTGCGCCGCCGACCACAGCGCCGCCACCTGATCCAGCACCGGATGCCAGAATTCGGCCTTGCGCGTCTGGCTGCCGACATGGAACGACAGGCCGACCGGGTGCAGACCGCAGGCCAGCGCATGATCCAGCAGCGCGGGCAGATCGGACATCGCGGTGCCGAATTTGCGGCTGAGCGGCCAATCGGCCAGCGTGCTTTCGACGATCACGCGCAGATAGACCCGCGCGCCGGGCGCATGGGCGGCGATCTTGTCCAGCTCACCGGTGGAATCGGCGGCAAACAGGTCGATGCCGGCGCTATGGGCAAAGGCGATGTCGGCCGGTTTCTTGACCGTGTTGCCAAAGGAAATGTCGCAGGCATGCGCGCCCTGGCTGAGGCAGAGTTCGATCTCGGCGCGGCTGGCGGCATCGAAACGCGCGCCTTTGGCGACCAGAAGGGCGATGACCTCGGGGGCGGGGTTGGCCTTGACCGCGTAATGGATATGGGCGCGGCCCAACCCGGCGGCGAGCGCGTCATACTGCGCGGCGACACGCGCGCGGCTGATCACCAATGTCGGGCGATCAAATCGGTTTGCGGCGATATACTCCGCGACAGGATCAGGCAGGGCAGAAGGGACGGCGCGCAATGCGCCGGGCATGGTAGCGTTCATGGTCATCTCCAAAAGGAACAGCCCCATCAAGGGCGAACATCAGTCAGAGACGTTACCGTCGCTACATAAACACGAGGTCAGACAGAGCGGGCTGACCGGCCAGAGGCGCGTGCGTTGGCGTCTTGAATCGGCATTTATACGGATCGCGGATTCTTGCAAGCCCCAATTGCACCGCGCGCATAAAAAAATCCCGACACGTCACCGTGCCGGGATTTTTGCAACAGCGTCGCAGGCGGGCGCGACTCAGACGTCGTCGTCATCCTCGTCGTCGTCGTCGTCGTCATGCGCAGAGCCGGCGGCCGGGGTCTTGAACAGGCTTTCGGCGTCGAACACCTTTTCCTTTTCTTCCGGCTCGGGCTCACTCAGGGTGAAGGTCTCAAGCCCTTCGATCGCGGTCGGGATCTTGGGTTCGCTGATGCTGCTCAGGCTCTGTTCGGTGCTCAGCAGCTTGCGACGGTCCTCATCGCTCATCGCTTCGCCTTCGCGCGCCTTCTTGGCCGAGGCCTTCTGCACGGCGGCGTCCAGCTCGGATTGCTTGCACAGGCCCAGGGCGACCGGGTCGATCGGTTGGATATTGCCGATGTTCCAGTGGGTGCGCTCGCGAATCGCCTGAATGGTCGGTTTGGTCGTGCCCACCAGCCGCGCGATCTGGCTGTCGGCCAGTTCGGGATGAAACTTGACCAGCCACAGGATCGACGCCGGGCGGTCCTGGCGCTTGCTGAGCGGTGTGTAACGCGGGCCGCGGCGTTTTTCCTCGCCTTCGGCGGCGGCGTTGAACTTCAGCTTGAGCTTGTGAAGCGGGTTCTTTTCGGCGGCTTCGATCTCTTCCTGGGTCAACTGGTTGTTGGCGATCGGATCGAACCCCTTGACGCCGGTGGCCACATCGCCATCCGCGATGCCCTGCACCTCGAGTTCGTGCATTTCGACGAAATCCGCAATCTGCTTGAAGCTGATCGTCGTGTTGTCCACCAGCCACACGGCGGTGGCCTTGGCCATGATCGGTTTTGCCATCTCTAATCTCCTTGGCGCAAATCTTTCCCGTCTCCTGTCTCCAGGAGGTCCCGGATCAGATCCGGGACGGGCTACCATTGTAGGGGAACTTGGGCGCTATATAATATCGTGAGGTTCAAATGGAAAGACCAAGAATGCGCGTGATCCTGCTTTGGCTGATGATGGCCCTTCCCGCGGCGGCGGATGGCGACAAGGCCGGGGTGTTCGACTATTACGTTCTGTCGCTGAGCTGGATGCCGACATGGTGCGCGTTGCGCGGGGATGCGCAGGGCGCGCCGCAATGCGACGGCGCGCAGGAATTCGGATGGGTGCTGCATGGGCTGTGGCCGCAATATCACCGCGGCTGGCCCGCCCATTGCGCCACGGCGCAGCGCCCGCCCTCACGCGCGATGACCGCCGCCATGGCCGATATCATGGGCAGTCCGGGGCTGGCGTGGCACCAGTGGAAGAAACACGGCAGTTGCACGGGGCTGTCGGCCCCGGCCTATTTCGCACTGGCGCGCGAGGCCTATGGGCGCATCACCCGCCCGGCGGTGTTTCGCCAGTTGACGGCGCCGGTGAAACTGCCGGCGGAGGTTGTCGAACAGGCGTTCATGAAGGCGAATCCGGGTCTTGGCCGGGACATGATCACCATCACCTGCCGCGAAGGGCGCATTCAGGAGGCGCGGATCTGTCTGTCGCGCATGCTGGATCCGGTGCCCTGCGGGCGCGACGTGGTGCACGATTGCACGCTGAAGGATGCGCTGTTCGATCCGCTGCGCTGAGACCGGGGGCGGCGCGGGTTACGCAGGCGTCGGGTTTCAGGTATTTTTACCAAGAAAAAGCGCAGGCGCGCCCTGTCATGTCAGGCGCAGGATCAGCACAACGATGGCCACCGGGATCAGCGCGACATGCAGCATATGGTCAAACCAGTTGCTGCTGCCCCAGCCCAGCACCCAGATCAGCTGCCCCAGAACCGCCAGCGCCGGGATGAACAGGCTGCCCTGCGCCGCGCCGTAAGCGACCAGCGCCAGCACCATCAGCGCCACCGGCAGCGGCGCGAATCCCAGCCGGTAGATGTCAAGCGGCAGCGCCCCCATGGCGGCGGCCAGAAACGCGAGATACAGCAGCAGGAAGATGAGGATCTCGCCGGTGTGAAACGGGGTGAACGCCAGCCCCAGATGCCCTGCCATATGCCGCAACGCCAGCGCCGGAAGCATGATCCCGAAAGGGGCCAGCAGCGCGACCATGCCGCGCAATCCGGTGGTTTCGCGCAGGAAAACCACGCAAAGCACACCGAATGCGATGCCCAGCCACACCGTCAGCGGCGCGGCAAATCCGATGCCGAGCAGGGCGAACGCGATCCAGCCCAGCAGGATCATCAACGCCATCGCACTGCCCAGGGCGGCCATCATTGCGCCGCCAGCCATGCGCGGTTGAAGGCATGCGCGCGCAGGCCCTGTTTGGTGCCGATGGAGTAGCTCAGCAGGATCTCATCCCCCGGCAAGGCGCGCATCATCGGGTAGCGCAGCGCGCCGCCGGTCCCGTCGCTGAATTCATGCAGGGCGCGCCATGTCTGCCCGCCATCCGCGCTGAGAGTCAGGCGCAGCAGGTCGGGGCGCGCGACATCGTCATTGACCGCCATCAGGATGCGCCCTTCGCCCAGATGCAGCGCCGCGACCGGGGAGCTGGGATTGGCGATGTCGCCTTGACGCACGCGGCTCCAGCTTTGGCCGCCATCCTCGGTCCGGCTGATCAGGAGGCGGCCCCCCGTCGTGTCGAAATCGCGCAGGAAGGCGACCGCGCGGCTTGCATCCAGCGGCACGATCATCGGCTGGATCGCGCGCGCGCGCCCCGGCATCCGGCGCATGTCGCGCACCCGGCCCTGCGCGTCAAGGCGCACGAGGCTGCCATAGGTCCGGCCCATCTCGAAATAGGCGGGCAAGGCGTGGCTGCCGTCGGCATATTGCACCATCGGCGATTTCACCAGGAACGACCGGTTGAGCAGCGGCGACAGGTTCAGCTTGCGCGCGCGCACGGGCGCGCCATCCGCCATGCGCACATCCGCGATTGAGGCCATGGCCCAGCCGCCGATGGACACGGCGGTGGTATAAAGGGCCTGTTGCGCGCCTTCATTCTGGATCGTGTTGCCCAGGGTCACGACCAGTTGGCGTGGCTCGAACGCGTCCGAAAGCCCCGCGCGCGTGATCAGGCGGTGCGGCGCGCCGGCCTGCCATAGATCGCCGGTGCGGGTGAAATCCGCGGCGAAGATATCGACATCGGCCTGCGCCTCCTGCGAGCCCTGAAACCAGATCAGCGCAAAGCCATCGTCACTCAGAACGATGCCGGGCGAATGTGCCTGACCGGTGGCGACCCGGTAGTCGAACACCGTTTCAAAGCGCGGCGCTGTGGCGGCGGTGGCGTCGCTGACCGGTTCGGTCAGCGCAAAGCGCCACTCAAGCGGGGTGTCGCGCGCCATCGCAACCGCGCTGAGCGCGACGCTGAACGCCGCCAGCGCCAGAAGGATCAGATGCGTCGCCGCCACGTTCAGGCGACCTTGAGGACGATCTTGCCGATATGCGTGCCGCTTTCCATATGGGCATGGGCCAGCGCCGCATTGGGCAACTCATAAGTGCTGTCCATCACCGGCGCGATGCGCCCGGCGTCCAGCAAGGGCCAGACATGGGTGCGCAGCGCCTCGGCGATGCGGGCCTTGGCGAGGTTGCTTTGCGGGCGCAGCGTGCTGCCGGTGATGGTGAGGCGGCGCATCATCAGATGCGCGAAATTCAGCTCGACCTTGGGGCCCTGCAGGAAGGCGATCTGCACCAGGCGCCCGTCATCGGCCAGCGATCTGATGTTGCGCGGCAGGTAATCCCCGCCGACCATGTCGAGGATCAGGTTCGCCCCGCCCTCGGCGCGCATCACCTCGACGAAATCGCTCTCGCGGTAGTTGATCGCCACCTCTGCGCCGAGATCGCGGCAGACCTGGCATTTCTCATCCGTGCCCGCGGTGGTGAAGACCCGCGCGCCGAACAGTTGGATCGCGGTGGTGCCGATCCCGCTGGAGCCGCCATGCACCAGAAACCGCTCGCCCGCGACAAGGCCGCCGCGCATGAACACGTTGGACCAGACGGTGAAATATGTCTCGGGCAGGCAGGCGGCCTCTCGCAGGTCCATGCCGTCGGGAACGGGCAGGCAATGCGCCGCCGGCGTCGCCACATATTCGGCGTAGCCGCCGCCGGGCAAAAGCGCGCAGACCTTGTCACCCAGCGCCCATTCGCTGACGCCTTCGCCCAGTTCGACCACCTCGCCCGAGGCTTCGAGGCCGGGCAGATCGCTGGCGTTGGGGGGGGGCGCGTAATTGCCTGCGCGTTGCGACACATCGGGGCGGTTGACCCCGGCATAGGCAACGCGGATCACCACCTCGCCGGCGCGGGGCGTCGGGCGTGGGCGGGAGGTCAGCATCAGCACTTCGGGGCCGCCGGGCTGGGTGATTTCCACGGCGTTCATCATGTCGCTCATCGGTGCGTCCTCATTCAGGGGGTGTCCAGCGCCCGGGAAACCCCGAGCCGGTGCCTGCGCGGGGGGATTTGATCCGCCCCAGCATGGCCAATGGCCCGGCGAATACCTTTTTCAGCACCCGGTTGTCACGGGCCTGCGCCTTGAATTTCTCAAACTGCATCACATTGTCGATGCGCCGGTCCAGAAACGCCCATGTCGCCTCATGGCCGTCGCTGTCATCGCCCAGCCAGTAAAGCACGGTCGCGCTGTAGACACCGGCCAGCGTGGCGCGTTTGCTGTACCAGTTCACATCCTCCGAGCGATCCCCCAGCGCGGTCCAGATCTGATCGCAAGTGCCCCAGATCGCCTGCGCGCCGTCGGCCGCGTGATGGGGCAGCGCAAACAGCGTGCTGGCGCGCCGGACCAGTTCGCGGTCCTCGACCGCCTCGAGGCGAAAGCGCACCGCCGCCGCGATCCGGTCGCGAAAGCGCAGCGCGCTGAGATCGGTTTGCGCAATACGCGCCAGCATCAGCGCATCGCCCTGGGCGTGATAGGCCAGCGCCATGTCCACCGCGCCGCGCGGAAAGACCGCGCGCGCCAGCCCCGCCTCGATGCCGGTGTCGCGGATCGCGGCCTCGAATGTGGCCGCACTCCAGCCGTCAAAGGGCACATGGGATTTGGCCGCCTCCAACAGGCGGTCCTTGATGGTCGGGTCGCTCATTTCCGCCCCCTTTCGCTATGTGCCGCCACCCTAGACAAATCCGGGGGGCTTTGCTATAGATGCGCTTCCTGCAATCTCTTGCAACTTTAACTTAGGAAGGTGGTGACACCACATGCAGGTTAGTGTTCGCGACAATAATGTCGATCAGGCGCTTCGTGCCCTGAAGAAAAAACTGCAGCGCGAAGGCGTTTTTCGTGAAATGAAGCTCAAGCAACATTTCGAGAAACCGTCCGAGAAAAAAGCGCGCGAGAAAGCCGAAGCGATTCGCCGTGCCCGGAAACTGGCGCGCAAGAAGGCGCAACGCGAAGGCATGCTCTGACGCAACTGCGGTTTTAGCGCACACGCGTCGTGCATCCCGAAAGGCGAATGATCGGTTTTCGGACAGAGATGCGCGGCAAGATAGTTTGACACTTGACGACCCCCGAGGCCCAGCCGCGGGGGTTTGTCTTTTTGGCGGCGGTCGAATTTGAGTATTTTCAGAAAAATGAAGGGGGTGGACGGCATGATTGAGCCGACAGCGGCGGCGCCCCTTGATCCGCGCGCCTGCCCGGCCTATCTGGGCGCAACGTTTTCCATCATGCGAGGTGCCAGACCATGTCCAGATTGAAGCAGATCGACCTTGGACTGATGGCGCTGATCGTGCTGTCGCTGGCGGCGGCGGTCGTGATCTCATTGTGGGACAAGGAATATTTCTGGGGCACCTTCGCGCGCGAAGACGGCATCGTGGAATGGGGCACGGCCCTGTTCCTGCTGGTGGCGGGTCTGGTTCTGGGGCGGCACATGCTGTCCCTCAACGCCAGCGGGCGGCGCGGCGCGGCGGTCTTGATGGGGTTTTATGCGCTGCTGTTCTTTCTGGCCGCCGGAGAAGAGATTTCCTGGGGGCAGCGCATTGTCGGCTGGGAATCGGGCGAGTTCTTTCAGCAGCACAACAAGCAGGTCGAGACGAATTTTCACAATCTTGTCGTTGGCGATGTGCATCTGACCAAGACGCTGTTCGGTCCGGTCCTGACCTTCGTGATCCTGATGTATCTGGTGGTCCTGCCGCTGCTTTATACCCGGAATGCGCGGATTGCGGCGCTGGCCGACCGCTTTGTCGTGCCGGTGCCCTGGCTGCGCCACGGGATCATTGCGATCATCGCCAGCGTGGTCATCGCGCTGCTGGACGTGAACCGCAAATGGGAGGTCTATGAGCTGGTTTTCGCCCTGCTTGTGGTGTCGATCTTCCTGCTGCCGCAGAACCGCGACAAGCTCAGATGATTTCGTCCTCGTCAAACAGCGGTGCCGCCTCGAGCGCGTCGCTGACCCCTTCGGCGGCGGCGTCGCCGCGTGCGGTTTCGGCGATGTGGAACAGCGCGTCGCCCTCATAGACCACCGGCATGTTGGTGCGCCCGATGATGATGCCGGTGCGGTCGGTGATCACCTCGACCTCGCTGTCGCCGAACGGGTTCGACACCGCCCCCAGAACGGTGCCGGGGCACACGGTGTCCCCGATGGTCAGATAGCCGCGGAACAGCCCGCCGAGCGGTGCGCGCTGCCAGCTTGAGGCGCTGCACATCACCGAGCCGTTGCGCGCCCGCGGCACGCCCTTGCGCGGGATCATCCCGAGGTGGTGCATCACCCGCAACGTGCCCGCAACACCCGCCCGCGCCGCCAGTTCATCAAAGCGGAGCCCCTCGCCCGCCTCATAGAGCAGCACATCGACGCCGGCCTCTTCCGCGGCCATGCGCAGCGATCCGTCGCGCAGTCTGGAATGCATCATCACCGGCGCACCGAACGCCTCGGCCAGGGCGCGCAGGCGCGGATTGCCGGGGGTCAGGCGCAGCTGGGGCATGTTGGTGCGGTGAATGGCCGCCGAATGCAGATCAATCCCGACATCGGCGCGCCTGACCACTTCCTCCATGAAGATATGCGCCAGTTGCGACGCCATCGACCCTTCGCTGAGCCCGGGAAAACAGCGGTTCAGATCGCGCCGGTCCGGCAGATAGCGCGCATGGTTGAGAAAGCCGAACGTGTTGACGATCGGCACCGCAAGCAGCGTGCCCGCCATCGTCCTGAGCGCCCCGGCCCTGAGCAGGCGGCGCACGATCTCGACGCCGATCACCTCATCGCCGTGGATCGCCGCCGAGATGAACAGAACCGGCCCCGGACGTTTGCCATGCACCACATGCACCGACAGGTTGACCGGCGTGTGATTGGACAGGGCGCTGACCGGTATCTCCACCGTGGCGCGGGTGCCGGGGGCGATGGACTGGCCGCTGATCTCGAAGGCGGGGCGCATGAAGGGTCCTTGCAACTGGTCTGGGGGGTGCGCGGCGCGCTCAGTCGGCGTGTTCATGCCCCATTTTGTTGCGCCGCAGGAACATCAGACCCATCAATTCCAGCCCGGAGGCCATGGAATCGATCAGCACTTCGGCCAGTTTCTGCGTCGACAGGCCACCCTTGTGCAAGAACACCTCATCGGGCATCTCGATCACCCCGAGGGTGGTGCAGGATTTGAAGTTCTTCTGCAGATGCCCACAGACCCAATCCATGTTCATCTGCAACGGCACCTTCAGGAAATTGCTGGGCTTGGTGTGCCAGATCGAGATTCCGTTGTCATCGACCATGTTGAAGCTGAAATTCACCCCGTCATTGCGGCGGAATTCGTTCACCGTGATGGTGCGCGCGATATTCTGGCAGCACTCGAACACATCCTCGAACTGATCCGAGGCGTAAGGTTCGCTTGCCGTGGTTTCGGCCCCGTGGCCCTTGTAGGTCACGCTGATGGTGCCGGTGCCATCGTCATTCGGGCTGACCGACACCTTCTTGATCTGCAACTCGTAGAGTTCGGGTTCATACATGTGGATGTCTCCTTGTTCCATCGGCGGCGAGGGGTGCCGGTGGCGACAGGCCCGCCTTTGACCCTTCATATAGACCGCCGCGTGCGCGGCTGCTATCGAATTTTGAAATTCGCGGCCTGCGGGCATGGACGGGGTCGGCGGCGGGGTCGCGGATGGGTCGGGGCGGGATCAGCCGGAAAAGGCCTGCATGGTGCGTGCGGCCCAGCTGAGCGCGACGGATTGGCCCGACAGGAATTCGGCCTCGTCCTCGCCGATCGGGTGACGCGCAACAAGCGTGCCGAAACCCGCAATCGCGATGCACAGCCGGACGTGATCGCCGTGATAGACCACCTCTGTCACGGTGCCGGAAAACTGGTTCTCGTGATGCGGGCGCGGTGGAATCGCGATGGTTTCGGGGCGCAGCATGAGCGTGACCGCCTGCCCCACCCCGGCGCCGTGCGAGCCGGCCCGCACGATCTCCCCGCCGGCCGTGGTGGCCACTTGCGCGATGCCGTCCGCCAGCGCGATCACCTTGGCGGCAAGGCGGTTGTTCTCGCCCATGAACGAGGCGACAAAGGCGCTGGCCGGGTTGGAATAGACATCGCGCGGCGTGCCGATCTGCTGAAGGCGGCCCGCGTCGAACACCGCGATACGGTCGGACATGGTCAGCGCCTCGCCCTGATCATGGGTGACATAGAGCATGGCAATGCCCAGTTCGGCGTGCAGGCGCTTGATCTCGAGCTGCATATGTTCGCGCAGCTGCTTGTCCAGCGCGCCCAGCGGTTCATCCATCAGCACCATGCGCGGCGCAAAGACCAGCGCGCGGGCCAGCGCGACGCGCTGTTGCTCCCCGCCCGACAACTGCCGTGGCATCCGGTCGGCCAGCCGGGTCAGCTTGACCATGTCGAGGGTCTTGCGCACGGCGGCGGCAATGTCGGATTTGCCCACCCCGCGCATCCGCAACGGAAAGCCCAGATTGTCCGCCACGCTCATATGCGGGAACAGCGCATAGTTCTGGAACACGATGCCGAAATCGCGCCTGTAGGTCGGGACCTTGTTCAGCGGGGCGCCGTCAAACAGGATGGTGCCCCGCGTCGGTGTCTCGAACCCGGCCAGCATCATCAGAATCGTGGTCTTGCCCGATCCCGACGGGCCCAGCAGGGTCAGAAACTCGCCCCGGCGGATCTGCAGATGCAGGTCATCGACGACCTTGGCCGCCCCGTCATAGGCCTTGTCTATGCCGTCAAAGACGACCAGAGGGGCGGTGCTGTCATGCATGTCCGGCCTCATTCGCGGGTGCGTCGTGCGGTCAGGCGCTGGCCCCGGCGGCGCACGGCCTCGGTCACGAACAGCATGAAGAACGACAACAGGATCATGATTACCGCCGCGGCGGTGATGGTCGGGCTGATAAACTCGCGCAGGCCGGCAAACATCTGACGCGGCAGGGTGAATTCTCCGGGGCTGGTGATGAAGATGGCGATCACCAACTCATCAAAGGAGGTGGCGAAGGCAAAGATCGCGCCCGCCACCACGCCGGGAAGGATCATCGGCAGAACCACCTCGCGAAAGGCGGTGACAGGCGGCGCGCCCAGCGACAGCGCCCCGCGCATCAGGTTGGCATCAAAGGTCTGAAGCGACGCCAGCACCGTGATCACCACATAGGGCGTCGCGATGATCGTATGGGCCAGGATCAGCCCCCACAGCGAATTTGCCAGCCCGATGACCGAGAACGCCAGATACATCGACGCGGCGGTCACGATCAGCGGCACCACCATCGGCAGCGACAGCGCGGCCAGCACCGCCCGCTTGCCGCGGAACTGGCTGAGGTTGATGCCATAGGCCGCCATCGTGCCCAGTACCGTCGCAAGTATCATCGTCGCGAAACCGACGACAAAACTGTTTCTGGTCGCTTTCAGCCAGCGCTCGTCAAGGAAGAAATCCTGATACCATTGCAGCGAATAGCCCGGCACCGGCAGGGTCAGGATATTGCCCGACGAAAAGGACAGCGGAAAGATCACCAGAAGCGGCGCCACCAGAAACGCCAGGATCACCCAGGCCAGGATCGCGATTGCATGGCGCCCCATCTCAGCCCCCTGCCCGGATCGCGCCGCCCGGCATGGTCAGCAGCCGGCGCGCGACAATGATCAGCCCCCCGGTCAACACCAGCAGCAACAGCGACAGCGCCGCCGCCATGCCGAAATTGATCGACTGGTTGGTGAAGAAGGCGATGTAATAGCTGATCATCTGATCCTGCAACCCGCCCACCAGCGCGGGCGTGACGTAAAACCCCAGCGACAGCATGAAGACGATCACCGCCCCCGCCGCGACGCCGGGCATGGTCAGCGGCAGGTAAACCGACAGGAATTGCCGCCAGGGCGGCGCGCCAAGGGACGCGGCGGCCTTCAGGAATTGCGGCCCCTGCCGTTTCATCACGCCATATAGCGGCAGGATCTGGAACGGCAACAGCACATGCACCATCGCCACATAGACCGCGAACCGGGTAAAGATCAGCTGAACAGGCTCGCTCAGCACCCCCGCGCCGACAAGGGCACCATTGAGCGGCCCTTCGCGCTGCAACAGGATGAACCACGCCGTCGTGCGCACCAGGATCGAGGTCCAGAACGGGATCAGCACCAGCAACAGAACATACCCCGCAGCCCGGTCCGACAGGGTCGAGATATAGTAGGCCACCGGATAGCCCAGCACGGCGCAGATCGCGGTCACGCAGATGCTGATCCAGAAGGTGCGCTGGAACAGGTCCAGAAAGATCGCCATGTCACCGGCCACGGGCACGATCGCGCCATCCGGCGCGGTTTTCAGGTCCAGCGCGCGCAACAGATAGCTGGCGGTCAGCGGGTTCGAATGCTGCCGGATCAGGGTCCATATCCGCGCATCGCCCCATTCGGGCAGCGCGGCGGGCAGGCTCTCGCGATAGGGCGGCTGCAGGTCGTCCACGACCCGGCGCAGCTTCATCATCTGCGCGCGTGCGCCGTTCTCCTCAAAGTTCAGACGCCGCGTCATCGCGCCGAAATCATGGGCCGAGCGCCCGTTTCTGACATCCTCGATCAAGGCGGCAAAGGCCGCTTCGGGCGGCGGGGCATCCGCGTCGGCCTGCCAATCCCTCAACGCCACGACGGTGCGCGGCAGGGCGGTTGTCACCTCGGGGTTTTGCACGGCCTTGATCAGGGTATAGCCGATGGGTGCAAGGAATCCGATCACCACCAGCAACAGTAGGGGCGCGATCAGCATCCAGGATATCGTCACTCGTGATACCATCTTGGCCCCTGTCACAGGCCGCGCCACAGAGTGGCGGCGCGGCCCATCACCATCCGATTATTGCGCCGCCCAGGAAGTGAATTTCGCCTCCAGTTCATCGCCATGTTCGATCCAGAATTCGGTGCTGATGAACAGGCCCTCATCGGCGTGGTTCAGCACCATCCCCGGATTGGCCGCCTGCAATTCGGGATCGGCGTTGACCTCGCGGTTGGCGGGTGAGATCGGCCAGACGGCGGCCTGCGCGCGCAAGGGCGCGGCATCGGTGATCCAGTCGATCATGCGCATCGCCTCCTCCTGCATCGGCGTGCCCTCGATCACCGCCCAATAATCGATCGAATACATCAGTGTCGGCCAGTTCAGCGCGTAATCCGCCCCTTCGGAATTGGCGCGAATCACCCGGCCGGTATAGCCAAAGGCAAAATCTACCTCACCCGACCCGATCAGTTGCAGCGGCTGCGCGCCCGATCGCCACCAGACCAGATCATCCTTGATCATGTCCAGCCTGGCAAAGGCGCGGCTGACCCCCTCATCGGTTGCCAGCACGTCATAGACATCGCCCCTGGCCACGCCATCGGCGATCAATGCGGCCTCCAGCGTCATCTTGGGGCCGGTGCGCATCGCGCGTTTGCCAGGGAATTTCTCGGTGTCCCAGAACTCGGCTATGGTGGCGGGGCCGTTGGGGTGGCGCGCCTTGTCATAAAACATCGCAGCCCCCCATCCGGTGCCGCCCACGCCGCAGTCATGGGTTGCGCCCTCGATGAATTTATCCGCATTTACAATGCTATAGTCGATGGGCGCGAACACGCCATCCTCGCAGCCGCGCACCAGTTCGGGTGCCTCGACCATGATGATGTCATAGGTGACATTGCCGGTTTCGGCCATGCCATAGATCTTGGCCATCTCGCCATTATAGACATCGTCGCTGACCGCGACGCCGCTGGCGGCCTCATAGGCGTCAAAAAGATGTGTGCGCGCGCTGTCCTGATAGCCACCGCCGAATCCGACAATCGTCAGATCCCGCGCGGTCGCGCCCGTCGCAAGGGCCATCGTCACCGTCAGCATCGCCGAAATTTTCATCGCCATCTTCATCATAAATCCCCGGTTGGTCATGTTGGTCCTTGGCTCGGTTCCACAGTCGCCCACCTGTTACAGCATCGCGGTTGCGGCTACAAATTGATGCCGATCCCATATGACAAGTGTTGCGCCGTCGCCGCTCGGACAGAACCCGCAGGATATAAGGCGCATGGGCGGAAATTGCCACAGCACAGATCATCTGCGCCGTAGCGTCGCAGAACCGATGTCATCGCGCGGGGCAATCGGGCACGGATCGTGCCGATGTTGCAGGCTGGGCGGCACGGACCGGGTCTGTCTCAGGCGGTGCGCGCGTCAGTTCACGCTGCGATGATCATCTGCCGGCGTCGTCCCGGCGCCGATGTTGCACCCCGGCCCGGGGGGCGCCGTTTCGCAGCGCGGGCACATAGCCCACATGGCGCCCGCGCCCGCGCCGTTTGGCCGTGTAGAGCGCGAAATCCGCATCCTCCATCATCTGCGCCAGATCGGGCGTGGCATAATTGCAGGATATGACCGACCCGGCGCTGGCGGAAATCCGGCACTCCTGCCCCTTGAAGGATATCGGCTGTTCCAGTCGCGCGATCATCCGGCTGGCAATGTCATGGCCGCGCGCGGCATCGGTGATCTGCGAAAACACCAGCACGAATTCATCGCCACCAACCCGCGCCACCAGATCGCCCGCGCGCGTTTCCAGCAGCAACAGGCGCGCCACCTCTTGCAGGACATGATCGCCCGCCGCATGGCCCATCGTGTCATTGACCGCCTTGAAGAAATCGAGATCCAGGTTCATCAGCACGAAATCCTGATCGGTCGCGATCATTCGGCCCAACACATGATCCAGCGCGCGGCGGTTCTTGAGCCCGGTCAGCGTGTCGGTAAACGCCTGTTCCTCGGCGGCGATCTTGGCCCCCTGAAGCCGCATGTTCAGCATGCGCGACGCCTTCATCGCGGCGGTCTTGGCCTCGACCAGATACAGCATTTCGATGGTCAGGTCGGTGGCGGCGAAATCGGCACCGCTCAGCGCGTAATCGCGCACCGCATCCAGGATCGAGATCCCGAAGGACAGGTTCACGATCGCGCCGCCCGCAGGGCCAAATTCCCCCGATTCGGGCAGGGCAACCAACACCCCCTTGAGGGCGGTGCGCGCCGCATCGCAGGTCTGCAGATGCAGCCGGCTGCCGGCAAGCGCGCGCAACGCCCGCATCGTGCCGTCATTGCGCGGGCGGCGCAGCGTGAACATCTCACCAAAGCGGCGCCCGGTCATATCCTCATCCGGGCGCAGCCGGTGCAGGGTCGGACCCGCATGGACGATATACCCCTCGGCATCCAGAACCATGCTCATCGGGCAGAGCATATCCAGAAGGGCGGTGATATGGCCGATCTGATCCTCGGGCCGGGGCGGGCGGTCATGGCGCATCTAACCCGCCCCCGCGCCCAGCTTGAAATCGCGCCCCGTGGCGTGGGTCATGTTCAGCAGCCGTATTTCCACGCTTTCGCGCCCCGCGCAGCCGCCCTTGTGCTCCAGCAGGGCCAGCGCGCCGTAATCATCGGCCATGGCGCGCAACAGCCCGACGATGACATGACCAAAGCCGGGATGGCGGCCATGGCAGGTCAGGCTGTAGAAATCCGCGGCATGTTCGCGCAATTCCAGTCGGGGCAGGTCGATATCGGACACGGCAAGGCGCGCACGTTCGGGCAGATCATCCAGCGAATGCAGGAATTCGGTAAAGGTCACGCCGCCAAAGCGCAGCAGGCGGCGCAGCGATTCGACCCGCGGATTCGAGACGAGATAGGTGCCGATATCCTCAAGCACATCCGGTGTCGGCTTGCCCAGATGCGCCGACAGCGCCGCCAGCACCTGAAAGGTCAGCGCCTCATCATAGATCAGCATCGACTCGAACTCGGAAAACTCCAGCCCGGCATCCTGCACCACCTGCTGCCAGGCATCGCGCCCATAGGTGTCGCGGACAAACCTTTCGATTGCCCGATTGATCAAGCCGTGCATCCCGCCCTCCGTCGCTACTGTGCAAGGAGCGTGGCACACAGACCTTAACAACCTGCAAACGGATTCAATTTTCAGGAATGATCCGCATTCCCCCGACCTCAAGCGCGTTGCGCGTCACCGGCACGATGGCATAGCGCCCGGCCAGCAGGTCGGCGATCTCATCCGGGCCGATCCGGGCCATATCGCCATTCGCGGCATTCGCAATCCGCCCGGACTGCACGAACCCCCTGTCGGTCAGAACCAGGCCCATCGCCGAGGCAAACGCCCCCTCGCCAAGGAAAAACAGCATGCCTTGCCGGCCCGCGCGATCGGGATTGAACTCTCCCATCACCAGCACACAGCCCGCGCCCATCGCGCCATCCTCCAGCGGCACGCCCTGCGCACAGCCCTTATGGATGCGCTGGCGATCATTGCCATGCAGGGCGTCCAGCGCCCCTGCGGGCAAAGTGACCCCAGGCGGGCGCACCGGCACCACATCGTCCAGAGATTGCAGGCCCGCCACGGCCGAGCTGTCGAAATATTGCCAGCGATCGGGCGTCACGGCGGCCTTGTCGATCAGCGCCAGCAGGGCGGCGTGATCCGGGCGCTCTTGCATCGTGCGCAGTTTCTCAAGGCCCGCACGCCCGGCATGGCCCCAGTCATGGGTCATTTCCCACACCGCCAGTTCCGCCGCCGCCACGTCGGGATCGGCGGCGCGCGCCAGTTGGCTGTTGACCGACAGGCGTTGCGCGTTCAGCACCGGCGTCAGCCACAGCACCGCCACCGCCGCCACGATCATCGCCATCACCCGGTTGACCGCCCGGATGCGCCCGGCCCAGTCGGCGCGCCGCGCCACCGCCCCACCGTAAAGCAGCGCATAGACCGTCACCAGCACCGCCGCGATCATCGCCGCCACCCGGTCCGGCGTCAGCCCGTATTGCGCCACCCGCAGCCAGACCGCATAGACCGCCAGCCCCGCGGGCACCCACAACAGCAGCGCCAGCACCTGCGCCGCGCCCTGCATCCACGCCCCCTGCACCGCCATTTCGTCATCGCGGTGAATGGCCGTGGTGACTAGGGTGATCCCGGCAAAGGCCACCGACCCCAGCACCGTCGCCGCCGAGAAATGCCCGAACAGGCCCGACAGCCCGCGCAGCGGCAGCGCCAGGATGAACACCCCCAGCACCACCAGAAGCACAGGCAGCAACAGGCGCAGAAGCTGGATCAACAGGAAGGGCGACACATATTCGCGCAGCTCATGCACGATGGCCAGCGCCAGCCCCAGCACCAGACCGCTGATCAGAAACGGCACCGCCTCGATCTCGAGCAGGTCCGCGATCACCGTGATCCCGACCAGCCCCAGCAGCGCGTCCGACAGCAGCAAGACACCCCAGGCCACGGCCACGAACAGCCACGCCGCCGCATAGCGCACGACGATCGTCCAGGACAGATCGAACAGCTGTGCATAATCGCGCCAGCCCTCGCTGTCCGACAGCGACGCGGCGACATAGGGCACCGCGATGGTCAGCACCAGGATCACCGCCAGAACCGAATGCCCCTGCTCCAGAAAGACGTCGACCTGCGCGAACCGCAGGCTGGCCCAGACCAGAAGCCCCGCCGCAGGCAGCGCCACCGCCGCAGCCGCCGCCGCCGCGGGAATCAGCCGCGTCGGTCCCATCAACGCCAGCAACACCCCGAAAAAGCCCAGTCCGGCGCTGCTGATGAACAGGATCAGCCGCTGGTTCAGCCCGGAATCCGGCAACAGATCCAGCAGCCCCCAGAAGGCAAGCCCGGCAATCGCGCCGACAATGGCAAAACTGGTCCGCTCGAAGGCCGCTCTGGTCTGGCTGGTCATGTCCGCTCTCCTCATGCGCGATGACTCTAGTGACAACCGGGCCAAGCGCAAGCGACCGGCGCATGCGCATCCCCCAAATCGCAGGACTGCGACCATTCGGCAGCGCGCGCGCTATCCGCGCAGGAAAAACGCCACCGTCATCACCACCCCGATCACGATCACGAAACCGCGCAGATATAGCGTATTCCTGTTCTTTCGGCTGTAAAACGCGCCCGCATAGCCGCCCGTGACCGTTGCAACCGCCATCGGCAGCGCCACGTCCCACGCAATCA
>CAKSUL010000020.1 GCA_934501475.1 uncultured Roseovarius sp.
GGGCAAGGTTGCATATGGGTCAGTTCTCAGTGACAATTTTGGCAGTTGCCGGGTCAATTCTCAGTGGCAATTAACAGGCTGGTCGGTCTATCGCGTGCAGCGATACATCGGACACGGCTCGGTGAAGACAACAGAGCGATACTACTTCCGTTATTTGAGCCAGGAACAGCAGGAGACCGCCAACGCCGACGGTAATGTCGGTCTCTGACTTCGACTGGACCGGATCGATGAGAGCCCCGCCCGAACCGGCGGGGCTCTCATCGTTTTGAAGAAAGGCTCGTCCGGCTGTCGGCAACGCAAAATCAGTGACGTTACGGCATAGTCGGCGCATGCGGTGCTGCAGAGAGTCGGCATACTATGCCGAGTTTTTCCTTAGCTGCCGGAAGCTCCCTCACGCGGCTTCAGACGGAAAGTATCATTTAATTCAGTGGCTTAGTGGCGGAGAGACAGGGATTCGAACCCTGGGAAGGCTTGCACCCTCAACGGTTTTCGAGACCGCCCCGTTCGACCACTCCGGCACCTCTCCGCGGGGGTCTGGTGGCTGCGTTTAGTTGGCTTTGGCGGCTGAGACAAGGGGTTTTGCATTGTTTGTTCATAGTTTTTCAATAGGCTGTAAAACATGATGGATTGGACCCAATGAAAGAGTCGGCAGCGTGCGCGATATCGTAACGAAAACCAGGGCGGTGATGGCGCGGCTGGCCGTGATTGGCGCGCTGGCGATGGCGGCCCTCGCGGTGCTTGCGCCATTTCCGGTGCAGGCGCAGGATGGCGTGCCTGAAAACAACCGCTTGCAGGCGTTTCTTGAGGTGACCGGCTTTGATGTTGCGTTGGAATCCATTGCCTTGTCGGCGGCGGGCGCGCCCGAGATGCTGGGCATGTCGGCGGGGGATTTCGGCAGCGAGTGGTCCCGTGTGGCCGCTGAGGTGTTTGCGCCGAAAACACTGCGCGCCATGGCGGTGGACATGCTGGAGCAGACCCTGACCGACGATCTGCTGACCCATGCGACGGGGTTTTATGCCTCGGATCTGGGGCGGCGTCTGGTCTTGGTCGAGAACGCCGCGCATCTGACCGACAGCGAGGCCAAGCAGGCGCAGGGCGCCGATCTCATGCGGGACGCCGCACCCGCGCGCCAGGCTGCGCTGGAGGGTCTGGTCGCGGTGATCGAGGGGGCCGACACCGGGTTGCGTGCGGTGCAGGAGATCCAGCTGCGCTTTCTCATGGCGGCGTCCAATGCCGGCGTGCTGGACTATCAGCTGGACGAAGAGATGCTGCGCGCGCTTTTGCAGCGCGATCAGGATGAGGCGCGCGAAGCACTGCATGTTTCCAACATCAATGCCACCGCATATACCTATCGCGACATCAGCGTGGCGGATCTGCTTGCCTATTCCGACGCGCTGGGTGCGCCAGAGATGCAGCAGGTCTATGAATTGATGAATGCGATCCAGTTCGAGATCATGGCGAATCGGTTCGAGCTGCTGGCGGCGCGCATGGCCGAACTGCAGCCGGGGCAGGAATTGTGAGGCGTCCGGTCTGGAATCTGCGCGTTCTGGCGGTGCTTTGCGCGCTGCTTGTCGGGCTGGCGCAGCAGACGCGTGCGGAGCGTGCCGATGATATGGCGGCGCTGTTCAGCGCGCTTGATATCGAGGGCACGATCGCGGTCATGCGGGACGAAGGGCTGGCGCATGGCAAGGATGTCGGCGACGACATGCTGCGCGAGGCCGAGACGCTGGGCTGGATGACGACGGTCGCGCGGATTTACGATGCCGACAGGATGCTGGAACTGGTGCGCACGCAGATGGCGCAGGCGCTGGATGATACCGATCTGGCGCCGTTGCTGGCGTTTTTCCGCTCCGAGCGCGGGCAGCAGGTCATCCGCCTTGAACTCGAGGCGCGCCGCGCCTTCATGGATGCGGATGTCGAGGCGGCGGCCAAGGCCCGTCTGGAGGAGGGCGCAGCCGATGACGCGCCACTGCTGGATGCGATCGGCATCATCATCGACGACAGCGACCTTATCGAAAAGAACGTGACGGGCGCGCTCAATTCCAACCTGATGTTCTATCGCGGGCTGGCTGATGGCGGGGCCTCGGATCTGGGCGAGCAGGATATCCTGAACGATGTCTGGGCGCAGGAAGAGGATCTGCGCACCGATACGGTGGGATGGCTCAATTCGTTCCTGATGACGGCCTATGCGCCGCTGGATGCGGAGGTTCTGGACGACTACGCGGCGCTTTACCGAACGCCCGAGGGCCGGGCGCTGAACCGGGCGATGTTCATGGCCTTCAACCGGATGTATGATGAGCTGTCCTATCTTCTGGGGCGGGCGGTGGCCGGGCAGCTGGAATCCTCACCGCTCTGACCGGCGTGGCAGGGGAATGGGGCAAAACCGGCTTGACTTGGCGGGCCGCAGCGCAGATAAGCGCGCAACTCGGCAGGGGTGGTCCCTGATCCGTGGTTGATGTCTATTCGCCCGGAAAGGGCGCGCAGTTCCAGGTGGCACATGTGCCGCGAACACCCGCAAGGGGGCCGAAGAACGCGAAAATGTGAAGGAAATGCAGATGTTTGCGGTTCTCAAGACCGGCGGCAAGCAATACAAGGTTCAGTCGGGCGATATGCTTCGGGTGGAAAAGCTTGCGGCGGATGCCGGTGAAAAAGTGCAATTCAACGAGATTCTCATGCTGGGCGGTGACGCACCGGTTGTCGGCGCGCCGCTGGTGGATGGTGCCGCGGTTCAGGCCGAGGTCGTGGATCAGGTCAAGGGTGACAAGGTCATCCATTTCGTCAAGCGTCGCCGCAAGCATGGCAGCCAGCGCACCAAGGGGCACCGCCAGCAACTGACCCTTTTGCGGATCACCGAGATCCTTGAAAAAGGCGCGGACAAATCAGGCGTGAAGGCCGCAATCGGCGCCGGATCGGTTTCGGCTGTGGCCGTTGCCGCAGCGACCAAACCCGCCAAGACGGCAGCCCCCAAGGCAGCAGCCCCCAAGGCAGCCGCGAAAGCCGAGTCCAAGGCAGCCGCGCCCAAGAAGGCAGCAGCCGCTGCCGGTGGCGACGACCTGAAAAAGCTGTCGGGCGTCGGCCCGGCGCTGGAAAAGAAGCTGCATGAAAACGGCGTGACCACCTTTGCACAAATCGCGGCATGGAGTGCTGCGGATGTGGAAGAGATGGACGAGAAACTGACGTTCAAGGGCCGGATCGAGCGTGAAGGCTGGATCGAACAGGCCAAAGAACTGAGCAAAGGCTAAGGAGAGACCAGATGGCACATAAAAAAGCAGGCGGTTCATCCCGTAACGGCCGCGACAGCGCGGGCCGCCGTCTTGGCGTCAAGAAATATGGCGGCGAATTGGTCGTTCCCGGCAACATCATCATGCGTCAGCGCGGCACGAAAATGTGGCCGGGCGAAGGTGTGGGGATGGGGCGCGATCACACGATCTTTGCGACCGTGGACGGCAACGTGAAATTCCACAAGGGCCTCAAGGGCCGCACGTTCATTTCGGTGCAGCCTCTTGCGGAGGCTGCTGAATAAGCCGCATCTGACAAGGTTGAGACAACCAGGGGGATCGGCCAGACTGGCCGGTCCCCTTGCGTTTATGGGGCGTCTGTCAAGGTATTTGTGCGGGTCTTAACCGGGCGTAAACCGGTGATCTGGCACATCTGCCCTGACAGAAGGTCCGACAGGGGAAGGCGAAGGCCATGACAGCGCAGCAGACATTCCGGCCCGCGACGGGCGCGCGATGAGCGTCGCAGTGGCCAGCTTTGCGGTTTTCGCGGCCAGCCAGGTGGGCACGCCCGGCCCGGCGAACATGGCGCTGATGGCGACGGGTGCGCGATTCGGGTTTCGCGCGGCGTTGCCGTTTGTCGGTGGTGTCGTGCTGGGCAAGCAACTGATCATCTGGCCGATCGGATTTGGCATGATGGGGCTGATGGGACAATTCCCCTGGGTGTTCGAGGGGCTGAAATGGGCCTCGCTCGCCTATATATTCTGGTTGGCGTGGAAAGTGGCCAATCTGCGGCTGGACCCCGCGGGCGCACAGGTTAACGCGGTGCCGGGCTTTGCGGCGGGGCTGATGGTGCATCCGCTGAACCCCAAGGCCTGGGCGATGATCGTTGCCGGGTTTACGGGCTTCGTGCAGGCGGGCACCCCGGCCCTTGTGGCCACGCTGGCGATCGGTGCGGTTCTCATGGCCTGTCAGGTCGTGCTGCACCCGGTCTGGACCCTTGCCGGCGATCGCATCGCGCATGCGGTTGCAGGATCGGTCCATGAGAAATATCTGATGTGGACACTGGCTGCGCTGACGGCGTTGTCGGTGGTCTATGTGCTGTTCTTGGGAGGGAAAGCATGATGATTCACACGATTACGGAATTGCCGCTGATCAAGGCCGCGCGATTTGACTTGCGCGCGCTGCGCAAGTCGGATGCGGGGCTGATTGCGCTGCACACCGGGGATCTGCGCGTGGCGCAATTCACGTCCTCTATCCCGCATCCGCTTCCGCCGGGGGCGACCGAGGCGTTCATCGACCGGATGCACAGCCCCGAGCGCAGCGAAGATGCCTGGGCCATGGATGGCACCAAATCCGGCGGCCCCGAGGTGATGGGCGTGATCAGCCTGACGCGCGTCGACGAAGGCCAGTCCGAAGTCGGGTTTTGGGTTGCCCCGGCCTATTGGAACACCGGCGTCGCCTCGGAGGCGCTTGAGGCGCTGGTCGCGGCAAATCCGCAGGGGTGCCGCACGATCTTTGCGACCGTTCAGCAGGGCAACGCCGCCTCGGCGCGGGTGCTGACAAATTGCGGGTTCGAGTATCTGGGCGATGCGGAATCCTTTTCGGTGGCGCGCGGGGCGAGCGTGCCCACCTGGACCTATAGTCGAAAACAGGATTGAGCATTGCGCGGCCATTGCGTATGGACAGGCCATGAAGTTTCTTGATTTAGCCAAGGTCTATATCCGCTCTGGCGCGGGGGGTGGGGGCTGTGTCAGCTTTCGCCGGGAAAAATACATTGAATTCGGCGGTCCCGATGGCGGTGACGGCGGCGATGGCGGCTCGGTCTGGGTCGAGGTCGTGGACGGGCTGAACACGCTGATCGATTTCCGCTATCAACAGCATTTTTTCGCCCGCAACGGCCAGCCCGGCATGGGCAAGCAGCGCACCGGCAAGAACGGTGAGGATATCGTGCTGCGCGTGCCCGTCGGCACCGAGATCCTGGACGAGGATCAGGAAACCGTGATCGCCGACATGACCGAGGTCGGCCAGCGTATCGAACTGGCGCGCGGCGGCAATGGCGGCTTTGGCAATCTGCATTTCAAGACGTCGACCAATCAGGCCCCGCGCCGCGCCAATCCCGGCCAGGAAGGCGTCGAGCGCACGATCTGGCTGCGCCTGAAACTGATTGCCGATGTGGGGTTGCTGGGCCTTCCCAATGCCGGCAAATCCACCTTTCTGGCCGCCACCTCGAATGCGCGGCCCAAGATTGCGGATTACCCGTTCACCACGCTGCACCCCAATCTGGGGGTGGTCGGCGTGGACAATGTGGAATTCGTGATCGCCGATATTCCCGGCCTGATCGGGGGCGCACATGAGGGGCGCGGCCTTGGCACGTTGTTCCTGGGCCATGTCGAGCGTTGTTCGGTGCTCTTGCATCTGGTGGATGGCACCTCGCAGACGCTGGCCGAGGATTACCGCACCATCATCGACGAACTCGAGGCCTATGGCGAGGCCCTGGCGGACAAGCCCCGCATCACCGTGCTGAACAAGATCGACGCGCTGGATGAGGACGAACGCGCCGAGGCCCGCGCCGTGCTTGAGGCCGCGTCGGGTGGGCCGGTCATGGCGATGTCGGGCGTGGCGCGCGAAGGCCTGACCGAAGTGCTGCGTGCGCTGCGCGGCCAGATCGACGAGAACAAGCTGCGCCAACGCATTCAACCCCAAGACGAGCCCGAGTCGTGGCAGCCCTGAGCGACGCCAGACGGCTGGTGATCAAGGTCGGCTCGGCCCTGCTGGTCGATCGCGCGACCGGAGAGTTGAAGGCCGATTGGCTGCGCGCCCTGATCGAGGATGTGGCGCGGCTGCGCGCGCGCGGCACCGAGGTGATTCTGGTCTCATCCGGGTCGATCGCGCTGGGGCGCGGGACGCTGGGCCTGCCGCCAAGCGTGCTGACGCTTGAGCAGTCACAGGCGGCGGCGGCGGTCGGCCAGATCCGGCTGGCCGGGGCCTATGACGCGGCGCTGGCGCGCCATGGGCTGATTGCGGCGCAGGTTCTGGTCACGCTGGAGGACAGCACCGACAGGCGGCGCTATCTCAATTCCCGCGCCACGCTGGAGCAGCTTCTCAAGCTGGGCGCGGTGCCGATCGTCAATGAGAACGACACGGTGGCGACGGATGAAATCCGCTATGGCGACAATGACCGCATGGCGGCGCAGATTGCGGTGACCGCCGGGGCGGACTGCCTGATTCTGCTGTCGGATGTCGACGGGTTCTATTCCGCCAATCCTTCCCAGGACCCGGATGCGCGCCGCTTTGACGTGATCGAGGCCATCACCCCCGAGATCGAGGCGATGGCGGGCGATGCCGGATCGGGCCTGTCCAAGGGCGGCATGAAAACCAAGCTGATGGCGGCGAAAACCGCGATGGCCGCGGGCTGTGACATGGCGATCACCGAAGGTTCGGCGCTGCGTCCGGTTCTGGCGCTGGAAAACGGCGCGCCGGCCACGTGGTTTCGCGCGCAGGGCGACCCGCAGCAAAAGCGCAAGGCATGGATTGCCGCGATGAAACCCAAGGGCCGCTTTACCGTCGATGCGGGCGCGGCGCGCGCCATGGCCGCCGGTGGCAGCCTGCTGCCCGCCGGTGTCACCGCCGTTTCGGGCCGGTTCGGGCGTGGCGAGGCGGTGGAAGTGGTCGATGCCGATGGCCGCGCCCTGGGCCAGGGGCTGACCCGCTATACCGCGCAGGACGCCGACCTGATCAAGGGGCTGCGCTCGGAGCAGATCGAGCCGGTGCTGGGATACCCGGCGCGCGCGGCCTTGATTCACCGCGATGATATGGCATTTTGAGGCGCAACCGAGGGGGCGATCATGAAGGACAGTGACAACATCCCGGCGATGATGGAACGGATCGGCGCCTGTGCGCGGGCCGCCGCCAGCGAACTGGCCGTCGTGGACAGCGCCCAGAAGGACGCCGCCTTGCGTGCGGCGGCCGATGCGGTCCAGGACAGGCGCGCGGCGCTGCTTGCGGCCAATGCAAGGGATCTGGACCATGCCCGCGAACAGGGTCTTTCGGATGCGATGATCGACCGTTTGATGCTGGACGAGGCGCGCATCCAGGGCATCGCCGACGGCTTGCGCGCGGTGGCCGCACAGCGCGATCCGGTGGGCGAGGTTCTGGCCGAATGGGACATGGACAGCGGCATTCACATCCGCCGCGTGCGCACGCCCCTTGGCGTGATCGGCGTGATCTATGAAAGCCGCCCCAACGTGACCGCGGATGCGGGCGCGCTGTGCCTGAAATCCGGCAATGCGGTGATCTTGCGCGGCGGATCAGAGAGCTATCATTCCTCGGTGGCGATCCATGCCTGCCTGATCGAGGGGCTGCGCCAGGCCGGCCTGCCCGAAGAGGCGATCCAGCTGGTTCCGACGCGCGACCGTGCGGCGGTGCAGGAAATGCTGACCATGACCGGCACCATCGACGTGATCGTGCCCCGCGGCGGCAAGGGGCTGGTCGGGCTGGTGCAGCGCGAGGCGCGCGTGCCGGTCTTTGCCCATCTGGAGGGCATCGTGCATATCTATGTGGATGCGTCCGCCGATCCCGAAAAGGCGCTGCGCGTGGTGCTCAACGCCAAGACCCGGCGCCCCGGCATTTGCGGCGCGGCGGAATGCCTGCTGATCCATCGCGACATCGCCGACACGCTGGGCGCTGATCTGATCCGCGCGCTGATCGCGGCCGGGGTCGAGGTGCGCGCCGATGCGGCCTTGCAGGGGATCGCCGGCACCGTGCCCGCCAGCGAGTCCGATTGGGGGCATGAATATCTGGACAGCATCATCGCCGCGCGCGTGGTGCCGGATCTGGGCGCCGCCATCTGCCATATCGGGCGCTATGGATCGGGTCACACCGATTGCATCCTGACCGAGGACGACAGCGCAGCCGAGGCGTTTTTTCGTCAGTTGGACAGCGCGATCCTGATGCGCAACGCCTCGACCCAGTTCGCGGATGGCGGGGAGTTCGGGATGGGCGCCGAGATCGGCATCGCCACCGGCAAGCTGCATGCGCGCGGCCCGGTGGGGGCAGAGCAACTGACCAGTTTCAAGTACCTTGTGACCGGCGACGGCGCGACACGGGCCTGATCGCGCGCCGATGCGGCGTCAAAAGACGATGCAGGCCAATTGATCCGACAGCGTGTAATTCATCCGGCGGCCCAGCCCGGACACGACGACCGGCAACATGGCGAACTGCACCTGCGTGGCGGGCACGCCGCGCAGCACCTCGGGCGTGTCCAGGATCGCCCAATGTTCGGGGCGCGCGGCCACGCGCGTGCCCGTGGCCTCGACCCGGATCGCATCGGCGCTGCCGCTGACCGTCAGCACCCCGCCAAACGGCACTGCCTGTTCGGCGCAGAGCAGCGCCAGAAACACCGCCTGCGCCACGCGCCGGGGCAGGGGGCCGTCGATCTGCCAGTCCACGCTGCATTTTTCGCAATAGACATCGCCCAGCACCGAGGTCATCTCACCCGATGAGACGCTTTGCCCGTCCGCCGACAGGCCGAACGCGATGCGGAAGAACCGGATGCGCGCGTTGGCGCTGAGCGCGCTTTGCGACACCAGCGACATCTCGGGCCCGTCGGGTGCGCCCGACAGGCTGAGCAGTTCCAGCCCGTTGGCGATCGCGCCCACCGGGCTGATCAGGTCATGGCAGATACGCGCGCCTATCAATGCGCCCAGATCGAGGTTAGGATGAGTCATGTTGTTCTTTCCCCGATGGGCCGCGATATGACAGGGATGAATGCGTTTCTTGAACCCGGCATGCTGGTCAGCCACCCCGATTGGGGCACAGGGCAGGTCCAGTCCAATGTCGCAGGCAAGATCACGGTGAATTTCCCCGATAAAGGCAAGGTTGTCTTTGATGCGGCGCGTGTCGAATTGCAGCCTCTCCTTGATCCATGAATTTGGTTACGAAAGGGTTAATGCGTTTTCAGGTCGCGTCGACGCACCGCCAGATGCGGAAACGCCCACGACAAGGCGGGGGTGCGCGTTTCGGCGTCCAGTTGTGAGACAACGTGACCTCGATCCATCCGTACACACGTCAGGGTTGAGTGTCAGCCCCTGTTTTGCCCTGAGATATTGCCAATGCTCTGCGCGTTTCCTAAAGCGTTTCGTGAAAAGCGGACTCGCAGGTTTTCGCGAAACGCGCGCGACATATGGACGTCATGCGCGTTTCGCCTTTATCTGATGTCTCGGGTTAAAGGCGAAACGCACTGAAATCGCGCCAAGGTGACGAGGGAGCAGGCCCATCATGCGCAATAGCGTGCCCCAGTTTCGTGTCAGGCTGGCTGAGACGGCGCAGGATCTGCGCAGTGCGCAGCGTTTGCGCTATCGGGTGTTTGTCGAGGAATTGGGCGGCGATGGCCCGCTGGTCGATCATGGCGCGCGCCTTGAGGCGGATCGCTTTGACCCCTATTTCGATCACCTGCTTCTGGAGGACATGACGCGCGGCGATGCTGCGGGTGGGCGGGTGGTCGGCGTGTATCGCCTGTTGCGCGCCGATCAGGCGGCGCGGGTCGGGCAGTTCTATTCCGAAGATGAATATGACATTTCGGTGCTCAGGAATTCGGGCCGACGGCTGATGGAGTTGGGGCGTTCCTGCGTCGATGCGCGTTATCGCGGCGGGGCGGCGATGTTTCATCTGTGGCAGGGGCTGGCCGCCTATGTCGCGGATCATGGCATCGACGTGATGTTCGGCGTGGCCAGTTTTCACGGCACCGATCCTGTCGCGCTGGCGCAGCCCCTGAGCCTGCTGCATCATCGCCACCTCGCGCCGCCCGCGCTGCGGGTGCGCGCGCTGCCGGCGCATTTCCAGCGGATGGACCTGGTGCCGCCCGAGGCGCTGGAGCGGCGCGCGGCGATCCTTCAGGTGCCCAGTCTGATCAAGGGCTATCTGCGTCTGGGCGGGTTCGTCGGTGAGGGCGCGTTCGTCGATCATCGCTTCAACACCACCGATGTGTGCCTGATCATGGACACCGCCCGCCTGAGCGCCGCCCACAAGACGATCTACGCAAGAGAGATCGCGCCGTGAGCACGCGCTGGAACCCGGCGATCGGCCCCGCCGAGGTGCGGATCACGCCGATGGGCTGGCTGCGTGCGGGGCTGCGCGGGGCGGTGTTGGCGGCCACGCTGCTGGCCGGGTTGATCCTGTTGCTGGCGGTCCGCCTGTTCGAGCGCCCGGTTTGCGGCACAAACCGCCCGATCACGCCCCATATCACGCAGTTCGTGTGTCGCGCGGCCTTTGTGATCCTGCAAATGCGCCATCGCGTGCAGGGCCGCCCGATGCGCCATCCCGGTGCGGTGGTGTCCAACCACGCCTCATGGCTGGACATATTCGCGCTGAATGCGCGCAAGCGGGTGTATTTCGTGTCAAAATCCGAGGTCGCCGAATGGCCCGGCATCGGGTTTCTGGCGAAATCGGTCGGCACCGTGTTCATCGCCCGCGATCCCAGGCAGGCCGCCGCCCAGAAAGAGCTGTTCAAGCGCCGCCTTCTGGCCGGTCACAAGCTGTTGTTCTTTCCCGAGGGCACATCCAGCGACGGAATGCGCGTGCTGCCCTTCAAGCCGACGCTGTTCGAGGCATTCCTCAGCGCGGGTCTGCGCGAGCGGCTATTTCTTCAGCCGGTGACGGTGATCTATACCGCGCCCGAGGGGCAGGATCCGCGGTTTTACGGCTGGTGGGGCGAGACCGCGTTCGGGCCGCATCTTCTGACGGTGCTTGCGGCGCGGCGGCAGGGGGCGGTTCAGCTGATCTATCACGCGCCGGTGCGGGTGGCGGATTTCGGCGACCGCAAGGCGCTGGCGCGGCATCTGGAGCAGGTCGTGCGCGCCGCAATGCCGCCCGCCCGCCAGATCCTGTAGGGGAACGCGCGCCCTATTTCAGCGCCGACAGCAATTCGCTCAGTGCGGCGGCGGGATCGTCCTTGCGCCAGATCTCGTCGCCCACGCCGAAGAAATCGGTCATCGGGGCCAGCTGGCGCAACGTGTCGCGATCAAGTGCGCCCTCGGCCACCACGGGCAGTTCGATCATCTCGGACCACCATTGAAACAGCTCGGGCGCGGCCTGTGCGCCGTCGCCCAGGGCGCTGACGCCGGCGGGGCCGAAGCTGATGTAATCTGCCCCCGCTTCGCCGGCGGTGAGGCCTTCATGGCGGGACTGGCTGCAAAAGGCGCCGACGATCGCGTCATCGCCCAGTTCCTTGCGCGCCTTGCGCACCGAACGCGCGCCGTCACTCAGATGCACCCCGTCGAGACCCAGGCGATCCACCAGCATCAGATGGGTGTCGATCACCAGCGCGACGTCATGGGCATGGGTGATCTCGCGGCAGGCATCCGCCGCGCGGCAGATGCGGTCTTCGTCGCGCCCGGCCAGTGCGAGACGCACGCAGGCGATGTCATGCGCGGAGAGGACGCCCTGCAATTGCGGGCAAAAGCTGCTGAGTTCGAAATCGGGCGGGGTGATCAGGTAGATCTGTGGCTGCTCGGGTTGGGACATATCGCACCCCTTTTGAATTCCGGTTTTGCACCTCATAGCGTGCAAATCGTGGGTTGGCTATGGATTGCGGCGCTTGCGCGCCAAGAGATTTGATGCCTCCGGCGGGGATATTTCGGGCAAGAAGAAGCGGGGCGGGGTTTTCAAGGACGGGGGCTTGGCCTATGGAGCGCTCAGCGGCTGGCGAGCGGGGGGGCGGGCCGCTAACTGGCTTTGGGCGGCGCGCGCGCATCGCTATTGTAATGCATGGCGTTTCCGGCATTCCGTCGCTTTGGACGGGGATGCGGGACGTATCAGAGGATCTGACGATGCCAAGTGAGACGCCGCAACCTGCCTTTGTCCTGGTGCGTCCGCAGATGGGTGAAAATATCGGGGCGGCGGCGCGCGCGATGTGGAATTTCGGGCTGGACCGGATGCGCATCGTGGCGCCGCGCGATGGCTGGCCCAATTCGCGCGCCACCGCCATGGCCAGCGGCGCGGGGCGGTTGCTGGATGAGGCGCTCTTGCCCGATACGGTCGCCGAGGCCGTGGGTGATTGTCATTTCGTGTTCGCCACCACCGCGCGGACCCGCGACATGACCAAACCGGTGGTCACGCCCGAGCGCGCCATGCAGATGGCGGTCGAGATGACGCGCGCCGGGCATAAGGTGGCGGTGATGTTCGGGCCCGAGCGCGCCGGGCTGGAGAATGACGACATCATCCGCGCCAATGCGATCATCAGCGTGCCGGTCAATCCCGAATATGCCAGTCTGAACCTGGCGCAATGCGTGCTGCTGACCGCCTATGAATGGCGCCGCGCCAGTCAGGGCGACGAGGGCGCGCGCATGGATTATGCCGGCACGAGGCCCGCCGAGCAGATCGAGGTCGAGAAGCTGGCCGAGCATTACGAGGCGCGCCTGGATGAGGCCGGATTTTTCTTTCCCGAGCATAAATCGGCCGGGATGCGTCAGAACCTGCGCAACCTGTGGTCGCGGATGCCGCTGACGCAGGCGGATATCAAGATCCTGCACGGAATTCTGCGTCAGATGGTGCGCTGGAAGGATCGCAGCGATTGAGGCTGCTTGAAGGTGGGGCGGGAGCGTTCTAGTTTCGCTGGGAACCGGATGAAAGAGGCAGGTCGTGAGCCAGAAACGCAGTATTTTCGAAGAGGTCGGCGCGCCATCGAGAGACGCCGCGCCGCCTGCGCCCAAGGGCGGCATGATCGACCGGGGGCGCCATGGCGCGCGCGGCGCGATCCGGGGCTGGCTGATCGTGCTGTTTGCATTGGTGGCGGTGATGATCGCCGTGGGCGGGCTGACCCGGCTGACCGATAGCGGCCTGTCGATCACCGAATGGAAGCCGGTGACCGGGGCGCTGCCGCCGCTGTCTTCTGCGGATTGGGAGGTCGAGTTCGAGCTGTACAAGCAGGCTCCGCAATTCCAGCACAAGAACAGCTGGATGGAGATGGCCGATTTCAAGCGCATCTACTGGTGGGAATGGGGGCATCGCCAACTGGGCCGCCTGATCGGGCTGGTCTGGGCGGTCGGGTTCCTCGGGTTCCTGCTGGCGCGCAGGATACCGACCGGGTGGAGCCGACGGCTGCTGTGGATCGGTGTGCTTGGCGGGTTGCAGGGCGCGGTGGGCTGGTGGATGGTCCATTCCGGGTTGCAGGGCGCGATGACATCGGTGGCGTCCTATCGGCTGGCCACGCATCTGGGGCTGGCCTTTGTGATCCTCGGGTTCATCGGCTGGTATGTGTTCCTGCTGGGGCGTTCGGAGCGGGCGTTGCTGTCGGCGCGCCGTGATCGCCAGGCCAAGCTGTTTTCGCTCTCGACCGGCTGGATGCATTTCGCGTTCCTGCAGATCCTGATCGGTGCGCTGGTGGCGGGGATCGACGCCGGGCGCAGCTTTACCGACTGGCCGCTGATGGGGGGCGGGATCCTTCCCGAGGATTTCTGGCAGCCGGATCTGGGCTGGCGCAACCTGTTTGAAAACCCCGGTTTCGTGCAATTCGTGCACCGTGTCACCGGCTATCTTCTGTTCGGCTTTGGCGTGATGGTCTGGCTGCGCGGGCGGCGCAGTGCCAATGGCGCGACGCGCGCGGCGTTCAATGCCGCCTTTGGCGCGCTGGCCGCGCAGGTTGTTCTGGGGATCCTGACGGTGCTGTATGTGGCGCCATGGTATCTGGCGATCCTGCATCAGGTGCTGGCGGTGGCGCTTTGGGTGCTGATCCTGCGCGCCCGGTTCCTGAGCGCTTATCCGTTGCCGCAATCCGTGCGGGGGGCCTAGGATGGCCGCCTATGACGAGTTGATGGCGTTTCAGCGCAAGACCGAGGCGCTGGCGCAGGTGGCGGGGCGACTGGGCTGGGATCAGGAAACCATGATGCCGCGCGGGGCCGCGCAGCAACGCGCCGAGGAAAGCGGCGCGATGCAATCGGTGATCCATGCGCGCCGGATCGATCCGCGCGTCGGTGACTGGCTGGACAGCGCCGAGGCGACGGACGATGTGGCCGCGGCGCAGATCCGCCTTATCCGGCGCGGCCATGCGCGCGCCATGCGCGTGCCCGCCGATCTGGCCAGTGCGATGGCGCGCGAAACCGCGCTGGCGCAGGGCATCTGGGCCGAGGCGCGCGCCAATGACGACATCGCCGGCTTTGTGCCGGTTCTTGAGCGGGTCATCGCGCTCAAGCGCGAGGAAGGCGCGGCATTGGCCGGGCGCGGCGATGCCTATGACGCGCTGCTGGATGATTACGAACCGGGGACGCGCGCGCGCGACCTTGAGGCGATGTTCGACGCGCTGCGCCCCGGCCTGGTCGAGCTGCGCGGCAGGGCGCTGCAATCGGGCGAAGGCCATGCCCCCACGGGGCAGTTCGATGAGGGCGCGCAGATGGCGCTGGCCCGGATGCTGGCGCACCGTTTTGGCTATGACACCACGCGCGGGCGGCTGGACAAGGCGGTGCATCCGTTCTCAAGCGGGTCGGGCGACGATGTGCGCATCACCACCCGCACCAGCGCCACGGACCCGTTCAACTGCATCTATTCCACCATCCATGAGACCGGCCATGCCTGCTATGAGCAGGCGATCGACCCGGCCTATGCGCTGACCCCGCTGGGGGCGGGCGTGTCGATGGGCGTGCATGAAAGCCAGAGCCGGATTTACGAGAACCAACTGGGGCGCAGCCGGGCATTCTGTGGCTGGCTCTATGGGCAGATGCGCGATGCGTTCGGCGATTTCGGCATTGCCGATGAGGACGCGTTCTATGCCAGCGTCAACCGGCTGCACGGTGGCATGATCCGCACCGAGGCCGATGAAGTGCAATATAACCTGCATATCATGCTGCGCTTTGATCTGGAGCGCGCCTTGATCCGCGGCGATTTGCAGGCCGGCGATCTGGAGGCCGCCTGGAATGACCGCTTTGCCGCCGATTTCGGGCTTGAGGTGACGCGTGCGTCGCTGGGCGTCCTGCAGGATGTGCATTGGTCGGTGGGGCTGTTTGGCTATTTCCCGACCTACAGTCTGGGCAATGTCTATGCCGGATGCCTGCATGACGCGCTGCGCGCGGCGGTGCCGGGGCTGGACGATCAACTGGCGCAGGGCGATCTGAGCGGGGCAACCGCATGGCTGCGCGACAATGTGCAGCGCCATGGCGGCCTGTATGAGCCGCGCGACCTGATCACCCGCGCCTGCGGAACGTCGCCCAGCGAGGCGCCGTTGATGGCTTATCTGACGCAGAAATTCGGCGCGCTCTATCCGGGCTGATGCGGGCGATGCGCCAGACATGAAAACGCCGCCCTGACCGTGTCAGTGGCGGCGTTCTGCATTGTTTCGTGCGGAGCGGTCTCAGGCGTCGGTTTCGGCCTCTTCGTCCTCGGCCTGATCGGCGATCCATGCCACGCTGACCACTTCTTCGCCCTGGCGGGTGTCAAAGATCTTGACGCCCCCGGCGCTGCGCGAGCGGAAGGAAATGCCCCGGACCGGCACGCGGATCGACTGGCCGCGCGATGTGGCCAGCATGATCTGATCCTCTTCCTCGACCGGGAAGGAGGCGACCAGATCACCGCCGCGCATCGCCCTGTCCATGGCCGCCACACCCATGCCGCCGCGTCCGCGCACCGGGTAGTCATGGCTGGAACTCAGCTTGCCGGTGCCGCTGGCGGAAATGGTCAGGATCAGGTTTTCGGCTTCCTTCATCTCTTCGAACCGCTCAGGCGAGATGCTGGCCGAGGCGCTGCTGGCCTCGTCGCTGGCCTCTTCGTCGATGGCGGCGTCGTCATCCGGGGCCCCGGCCAGGGCGCGGCGCATCTTGAGATAGGCCGTCCGCTCGTCCGAGGTGGCGTCGAAATGGCGGATCACCGACATCGACACGACGCGGTCCTGTCCGCTCAGGCGGATGCCGCGCACACCGGTGGATTTGCGCCCCTTGAACACCCGCACATCCGTGGCCGGAAAGCGGATGGCGCGGCCCGAATTGGTGACCAGCATCACATCGTCATCACCCGATGCGATACGCGCATCCACCAGTTCCACCCCTTCGGGCAGGTCCATGGCGATCTTGCCGTTGCGCATCACATTGGTGAAATCGGACAGCGCGTTGCGGCGCACATCGCCCGCCGTGGTGGCGAACACGATCTGAAGATCGTCCCATTCATCCTCGGGGCGATCCACCGGCATGATCGCGGCGATGCTGACCCCTACCGGGATCGGCAGGATGTTCACGATCGCCTTGCCCTTGGAGGTGCGCCCCCCCAGCGGCAGACGCCATGTCTTGAGCTTGTAAACCATGCCGTCGGTGGTGAAGAACAACAGCTGCGTATGCGTGTTGGCCACGAACAGCGTGGTGACGACGTCCTCTTCCTTGGTCTGCATCCCCGACAGGCCCTTGCCGCCGCGTTTTTGCGCGCGGAAATCGGCCAGGGCGGTGCGTTTGATGTAACCAACCGAGGTGATGGTGACGACCATGTCCTCGCGCTCGATCAGGTCTTCGTCTTCCATGTCACCGGACCAGTCGACGATCTCGGTGCGGCGCGGCACGGCGAACTGGTCGCGCACCTCGCGCAGCTCATCGCCGATGATCTGCATGATCCGATCGCGGCTGCCCAGAATGGCAAGGTATTCCTTGATCTTGCCGGCCAGCTCCTGAAGCTCGTCGGTGACCTCCTTGACGCCCAGTTGCGTGAGGCGTTGCAGGCGCAGCTCAAGGATCGCGCGGGCCTGTGTCTCGGACAGGTTATAGGTGCCGTCTTCATTGGCGCGGTGGGTCGGATCGTCGATCAGCGCGATATATTCCAGAATTTCGCCCGCAGGCCAGTGCCGCTCCATCAGCTTTTGACGGGCCTCACCCGCATCCGCCGAGGCGCGGATCGTCGCGACGACCTCATCGACATTGCTGACGGCGACGGCCAGACCGCACAGGATATGGCTGCGTTCGCGCGCCTTGCGCAGCTCGAACGCGGTGCGGCGTGCGACCACTTCCTCGCGGAAGGACACGAAGGCGGTCAGGAAATCGCGCAGCGTCAGCTGCTCGGGGCGCCCGCCGTTGAGGGCCAGCATGTTGCAGCCGAAATAGGTCTGCATCGGGGTAAAGCGGAACAACTGGTTCAGCACGACCTCGGGTGTTGCGTCGCGCTTGAGTTCGATGACCACGCGCACGCCGTTGCGGTCGGATTCGTCCTGCACATGGGCGATGTTCTCGATCCGCTTGTCGCGGGCGGCCTCGGCGATCTTTTCGATCATCGTCGCCTTGTTCACCTGATAGGGGATCTCGTCGATGATGATGGCAAAGCGGTCCTTGCGGATTTCCTCGATGCGGGTCTTGGCGCGGATGATGACGCTGCCGCGCCCCTCAAGATAGGCCTTTCGCGCGCCGGTGCGCCCCAGCATGATCCCCCCCGTGGGGAAATCGGGGCCGGGAACGAATGCGATCAGGTCTTCGCTGGTCAGGTCGGGGTTCTCGATCAGGGCCAGCGTGGCATCGGCCACTTCGCCCAGGTTATGCGGGGGAATGTTGGTCGCCATGCCGACGGCAATGCCGCCCGCGCCATTGACCAGCATGTTGGGAAAGCGCGCCGGCAGAACCGACGGTTCGCGGTCCTTGCCATCGTAATTGTCCTGAAAATCGACCGTGTCCTTGTCGATATCGGCCAGAAGAAAGGCCGCGGGCTTGTCCATGCGGACCTCGGTATAGCGCATGGCGGCGGCGTTATCGCCATCCATCGAGCCAAAGTTGCCCTGCCCATCCAGCAGCGGCAGCGACATCGAGAAATCCTGCGCCATGCGCACCAGCGCGTCATAGATCGCGCTGTCGCCATGCGGGTGGAATTTACCCATCACATCGCCGACCGGGCGCGCCGATTTGCGATAGGGTTTGTCATGGCTGTTGTTGGTTTCGTGCATCGCATAGAGGATGCGGCGATGCACCGGTTTCAGCCCGTCGCGCAGGTCCGGAATGGCCCGGCTGACGATCACCGACATGGCGTAATCCAGGTAGGATGTCTTCATCTCTTCTTCGATCGAGATGGTCGGACCGTCATGCACCGGGCGCTGTGGCGCGTTTTCTTCTTCATCCTCAGGGGGTTGTGGAATATCGTTCACGTCAGTCCCGGCCTCATCCATTGCGACTACATATTGTATCGCGGACTATACCAGACGGCGGATATTGGGTGCAATGGGCTGGGGGCGCCCATTTTGGCAGCCACCCATGGGCCCTGCTAACACACTGTTTTCATTGAAAAGTAATTTCTTTCAGGCATCATGGTGACAGAGGCAGCAAAAGGAGTCGGAAAATGACCCTATCCGAGACGGAATTGATGCTGAAAGGTTACGGGCTGACCACGGCGGAACTCTATTATCACATGCCAGATCATGTGCATGTTCTCAATTCATTCATCTGGCAGGAATATGATCTGGCCCCGGATCATCCGCGCCTGTTCGAATTCATCGAATTCTGGCAGCGCGAGATCGAGGGACCGTTGCATTCGGTCCGCTTCAGCCATCGCAAGATGATATCGCCGGGCGAATGGCGCAATGTCACCGGGGAATTCCGCTATCACTGAGCGCGCCGCTTCCTTGCGCAGGCGGGGCCGTCAGGCCCCGCTGAGACCGGTCATCACGGAATGATGCGGGTGTATTTCATGCCTTCCAGCGAGATCCCCGCCAGCAACCCGGCCTGACCGAACACGACCGCGACCACCGGTGCCACCGATGTGGTGGTTTCGGCGCGCATGTTCTCGCCCTGATCGCGGAACACATATTCGATGTCGGCCCCTGCCGCCCAACCCGAGGAGCGGCGGAACCGCGACAGCGCGTCGTCGGTCATGAAGAACAGCACATGCGCGAATTGCTGCGCGCCGATCTGAAGGCCGAAGCTGCCCTTGGTGGCCGAATAGTAATCGACCGTCACATCGTTGACCCTGAGCGCGCCGCGCCCGTATCCGCCGCCAAAGCCAAGACCGGCCTCGGTCACCAGCGGCATCACCAGCATTCCGGTGGATTTCTCTGCCAGCGAACGGGTGTTGGGGTAGTTGGAATAAAGATAGTTCAGCGTGGTTTCCACGCGCGCGTCGAGCTTTTGGGATCCACTGCTGCCGATGCCATTGCCACATGCGGCAAGTGCCGATGTGCCCGCAATCGCGCCAAGCGTGAATCCGCGTCTGGTAAGAATGCTCATGGTGATATGCCTGTGTTGTTGCCTGAGGTCTTGCCGGCCTTTGGCGACCGATCTGCCCGCACTATAGGGCGCAGAGGCCGCGCTGTCACGCGGCTTTGCCATTTATGCGCGTATTCCCGCGTCTCAACCTTGCAGGGCGCGGGCCGCGGCCGGGGCGAAATAGGTCAGCACCCCGTCACAGCCCGCCCGCTTGAAGGCGATCAGGCTTTCCATCATCGCGCGCTCGCCGTCGATCCAGCCCTTCTGCGCGGCGGCCATGATCATCGCGTATTCGCCGCTGACCTGATAGGCATAGGTGGGCGCGCAGAACATGTCCTTGGCACGCCGGCAGATGTCCAGATAGGGCATCCCCGGCTTGACCATGATCATGTCCGCGCCTTCCGAGAGGTCGCGCTCGATCAGGCGCATCGCCTCGTCGGTGTTGGCGGGGTCCATCTGATAGGTGCGCTTGTCGCCCTTCAGCGCGCCTGACGCCCCGACCGCATCGCGAAAGGGTCCGTAAAACGCGCTGGCATATTTCGCGGCATAGCTCAGCAACAGAACATCGCTGTGCCCGGCCGCCTCAAGGGCGGAGCGGATCGCCCCGATCCGCCCGTCCATCATGTCGGAGGGGCCGATGATATCGACCCCGGCCTCGGCCTGCGACAGCGCCTGCTTGATCAGCGCCTCGACGGATTCATCGTTCACGACATAGCCATCGCGCACATAGCCGTCATGGCCGGTATCCGAATAGGGATCGAGGGCCACATCCGTCATCACCGCAATCTCGGGCACGGCGGCCTTGATCGCGCGGGTGGCGCGGTTGCTCAGGTTGTCGGGGTTCCAGGCCTCGGCGCAATCGGCGGTGCGTGCGCCGGCCTCGGTATAGGGAAACAGGCAGATCGCCGGGATGCCCAGATCCGCCGCCTCGCGCGCGGCCTCGACCACGCGGTCCACGCTGCGCCGCACCACACCGGGCATCGAGGCGATCGGCTCTTCTATCCCGGTGCCGTCGCGCACGAATACGGGCCAGATCAGATCGCCCGCGCAAAGCGTGCTTTCGGCGGCGAGGGCACGCAGGGACGGGGTGCGCCGGATACGGCGCAGGCGGCTGGCGGGAAAGCTGGCAAGGGTCGGACGCATGAGCAGGGCCTTTCGGTTTGATCCGTGCAAGTGGTGCCACGGAAATTGAGCCATCTCAAGGGTAGGAATTGCCGCAACACGCAGGTAAGAGAGGCGGCAACACAGCAATCCGAGGCATTTCCCGTGGACTGGTATTCAAGCATCTTTGAGCTGATCGACATGCGCAGTTTCAGCAACCTGTGGTTCTGGATCGTGCTGGCGGTGATATGGTCAACGGCCAGCCACTGGGTTCTGGGCGTGCCGTGGGACATGGTGATGCGTGCGCGCAAGGCCGGCCCGGCGCATGTCGAGGACGATCTCGAGGTGATCGTGCGCATCTATTCGGGGCGCATCCTGTATATTGCCCGTGAATCCGGGCTGTTGCTGACCGGGTTCGGCTGTTTCGTGATCACCTTTCTGGTGCTCATGGGCTTTGTCTACAAACGCGAATTCGCACAGGCGGTGTTCCTGCTGGGCTTTCCCATGTCGCTGGTCTGGCTGATGTCGGTGGCGACCGCGCGCGACATCCAGGCCCGTGCCCTGACCGGCGAGGCGCTGATCAACCGGCTGTCGCGGCATCGGCTATATACGCAGATCATCGGCATGATCTCGATCTTCATCACCGCGATGTGGGGCATGTTTCAGAACATGTCGGCCTCGGCATTTGGCGGTTGACCCCGATATAAGGCGCATACACGCATGACCGGCCCCGATCACATAACCGTCAGCGGTGCCCCCGAAGGCTTTGATGCGCGTCTGCTGGTGCAGGAGGTCGCGCGCAGCAACGGCCCGGTGCTGCATGTGGCGCGCGATGACAAGCGGATGGCGGCGATGGCCGCCGCGCTGCGCTTTTTTGCGCCCGACATGCCGGTGGTGCAGTTTCCCGGCTGGGATTGCCTGCCCTATGACCGGGTGTCGCCCAATGCCGACATATCCGCCACGCGGATGGCCACGCTGGCGGGGCTGGTGCATGGGATGCCGCCGAAATACGTGCTGCTGACCACGCTCAACGCCGCGATGCAGCGCATTCCCCCGCGTGAGGTGCTGCGCGAGGCGGCGTTCAGCGCGCGGGTGGACGGGCGCGTCGACGAGGCCGGGTTGCGCGCCTTTCTGGTGCGCATGGGCTATGTGCAGGCCCCCACCGTGACCGAACCGGGCGATTACGCGGTGCGCGGCGGCATCATCGACATCTATCCGCCGGGGGATGGCGGGCCGGTGCGGCTGGATCTGTTCGGCGATGTTCTGGACGGGGTGCGCCGCTTTGATCCCGCAACGCAACGCACCATCGCCAAGCTGGACATGGTCGAACTGGCCCCCGTGTCCGAGGTCATTCTGGATGAGGCCGCCATCACCCGGTTCCGCCAGAACTATCGCATCGAATTCGGCGCCGCGGGCACCGATGATCCGCTCTACGAGGCCGTCAGCGCGGGGCGCAAGCATCAGGGCGTCGAACATTGGCTGCCGTTCTTTCACGAAACCCTGGAAACGCTGTTCGATTACCTGCCCGGCGCGGTGATCACGCTGGACGATCAGGTGACGCCCGCGCGGCTGTCGCGCTGGGACGGCATCGCCGATCAGTATGAGACGCGCAGATTGGCGCTTGGCTCGAAAACCCGCGGCGAGACGGTCTATAAGCCGGTGCCGCCCGGTCTGCTCTACCTGGATGACGGCGCCTGGCAAAAGGCCGTCGGCGGGCGGCGGGTGCTGCAACTGGCGGTGCTGCCACGCCCGACCGGGGCGCAGGTGATTGATGCGGGCGGGCGTCTGGGGCGCAATTTCGCGCCCGAGCGGCAACAGGAAAACATCAACCTTTTCAGCGCGCTAAAGGATCATATCGACGCGCGGATGCAGACCGGCCCGGTCCTGATCGCCGCCTATTCCGAGGGCGCGCGCGAGCGCCTTGAAGGTCTGGTCGAGGATGAGGGCATGCTGGGCGCCGTCACCGTGAGCGACGCCACCCGGCTGGATGGACGGCGCGGGCTGCATCTGGCGGTCTGGCCGCTCGAACACGGGTTCGAGGCGCCGCTCGAGGGCGCCAGCCTCACCGTGATCTCCGAGCAGGACATCCTGGGTGACCGGCTGATCCGCAGCACGCGCAAACGCCGGCGCGCCGAGAATTTCCTGACCGAGGCCAACGCCCTCAGCCCCGGTGATCTGGTCGTGCATGTGGATCATGGTATCGGGCGCTACCTGGGGCTTGAGGTGATCACCGCCGCCGGGGCCGCGCATGAATGCCTGGTGCTGGAATATGCCGAAGCCGCCAAGCTGTATCTGCCGGTCGAGAACATCGAACTGCTCAGCAAATACGGCCATGACGAAGGGCTGCTGGACCGGCTGGGCGGCGGCGCATGGCAGGCCAAGAAGGCCCGCCTGAAAGAGCGCATTCGCGAAATGGCCGACCGGCTGATCCGCGTCGCCGCCGAACGCGCGCTGCGCACCGCCCCGGTCCTTGCCCCCGAACACCACGCCTGGGAGGCATTCTCGGCCCGCTTCCCCTATACCGAAACCGACGATCAGCAAAGCGCGATCGAGGACGTGCTTGGCGATCTCGAGGCGGGCACGCCGATGGACCGGCTGATCTGCGGCGATGTCGGCTTTGGCAAGACCGAGGTCGCGATGCGCGCCGCCTTCGTCGCCGCCATGGCCGGGATGCAGGTGGCGGTGATCGCACCCACCACCCTGCTGGCACGCCAACACCACCAAAGCTTTGCCGACAGGTTCCGCGGCTTCCCGCTGACGGTCAAACCGCTGTCGCGTTTCGTGTCGGCGGGCGAGGCGGCCAAGACCCGCGACGGGCTGGCGCGCGGCACGGTCGATATCGTGATCGGCACCCATGCGCTCTTGGCCAAATCGGTGCGTTTCGCCAATCTGGGCCTGCTGATCATCGACGAGGAACAGCGCTTTGGCGTCGGCCACAAGGAACGGCTGAAACAGCTGCGCAGCGATGTGCATGTGCTGACCCTGACCGCCACCCCGATCCCGCGCACGCTGCAACTGTCGCTCAGCGGCGTGCGCGATCTCAGCATCATCGGCACGCCGCCGATCGACCGCCTGTCGATCCGCACCTATATCAGCGAATTCGACAGCGTCACCATCCGCGAGGCGCTGCTGCGCGAACATTACCGCGGCGGTCAGAGCTTCTTCGTGGTGCCCCGGATCAGCGACCTGCCCGAAATCGAGGATTTCCTGCGCGCCCAACTGCCCGAACTGACCTATGTCATCGCCCATGGGCAGATGGCGGCGGGCGAGCTGGATTCGCGGATGAACGCGTTCTATGACGGCAAATATGACATCCTGCTGGCGACGACGATCGTCGAATCGGGCCTCGACATCCCCACTGCCAACACGATGATCATCCACCGCGCCGACATGTTCGGCCTCGGCCAGCTCTACCAGCTTCGCGGGCGCGTCGGGCGCTCCAAGACCCGCGCCTATGCCTATCTGACGACCAAGCCGCGCATGAAACTGACCCCCACCGCCGAAAAACGCCTGCGCGTTCTGGGCAGCCTGGACACGCTGGGCGCGGGCTTCACGCTCGCCTCGCAGGATCTGGACATTCGCGGCGCGGGCAACCTCCTGGGCGAAGAGCAATCCGGGCAGATGCGCGATGTCGGCTATGAACTCTATCAATCCATGCTGGAAGAGGCGATCGCGCGGATCAAGGCCGGCGAACTCGAAGGTCTGAGCGACGCCGACGATCAATGGGCGCCGCAGATCAATCTCGGCGTGCCGGTCCTGATCCCGCAGGATTACGTCCCCGATCTCGACACGCGCCTCGGCCTCTATCGCCGCCTCAGCGGTCTGCAGACCAAGGTCGAACTGGAAGGGTTTGCCGCCGAGCTGATCGACCGTTTCGGCAAATTGCCGCGCGAAGTGAACATGCTGATGCTGGTGGTGCGGATCAAGGCGATGTGCAAGAAGGCCGGCATCGCCAAGCTGGACGGCGGCCCCAAGGGCGCGACGATCCAGTTCCACAATGACAAGTTCGCCTCCCCGCAGGGGCTGGTCGAATTCATCAACGACCAGCGCGGCCTTGCCAAGGTGCGCGACAACAAGATCGTGGTGCGGCGCGACTGGAAAAAGGAAACGGACAAGATCAAGGGCGCCTTCGCCATTGCCCGCGACCTGGCGGAAAAGGTTGCCGACGCACGAAAACGCGAAAAATCCTGACGCGCCGCCGCGCTTCTTCTTGCCTGAAATATCCCCGCCGGAGGCATCCAGGTCCCGACGCCGGCCCGGGCGTTGGCAAATGCAATGCGACGTCAGCCCGGTGCGCCACTCACTGAACTGCGCGCCGCCAGGCGCTCAATCGGATTGGGTGTCGTCTTTCGCATCCTTCGCGGCCTTTGCCGCCTTGAAGGCGGTGATGCGCTCCAGCAGCATCTGGCGCGCCTTCGCGTTGGCGCGCCGCACGCGCACGGCCGTCAGAAACGCCTCTTCGGCGGTCTGCGAGGTCGCGCCCATCAGCGTGGCCAGCTCGTCTATGATCTGGTCGTCGCCGGTGATCTCGACCGCCTTGAGCGCATCCTGCGCCAGTTGATCCGCCAGGTCCTCGGTGATGCTCATCGCGTCATGCCTTTCGTCGCTTGCCTGGCGCGCCCTAGCGGGTGCCTTCGGTCAGGCGCCGTTTGACATAGGAGGTCACGGTCTGGATCATCGGGTCCATATGCGGATCCTCAAAGAAATGCCCGGCGTCGGGCACTTCGTCATGCTGGACCGTGATGCCCTGTTGCTCGTGCAGCTTGGCCACCAGCGCGCGGGTGTCCTGCGGCGGGGCCACGCGGTCACTGCCGCCGTTGATGATCAGCCCCGAGGCCGGGCAGGGTGCGAGGAACGAAAAATCATACATGTTCGCCGGGGGCGAGACGCTGATGAAGCCGGTGATCTCGGGGCGGCGCATCAGCAGCTGCATCCCGATCCAGGCCCCGAACGAGAACCCCGCCACCCAGCAATGCTTGGAATTGGCGTTCATGGATTGCAGGTAATCGAGCGCCGAGGCGGCATCGCTGAGTTCGCCGACGCCCTGATCATATTCGCCCTGGCTGCGCCCGACACCGCGGAAATTGAACCGCAGCACGGTAAAGCCCATGTTGTAAAAGGCGTAATGCAGGTTATAGACGACCTTGTTGTTCATCGTGCCGCCGAACTGGGGATGCGGGTGCAGGACGATCGCGATCGGTGCATCCTTTTCCTTTTGCGGGTGATAGCGGCCTTCGAGACGGCCTTCGGGGCCGGGAAAGATAACCTCGGGCATGGGTTCCCTTTGCTGTGATTGGCGGGGTGATCCGGCATAGTTGACGAAATCACTCAGGCACTTCAGAATGGTTCGGAACTTGGGCGCGAAAGTGTCGCGTTCAAATTCGATCACCCGCGAGATAAGCGTTGCACCGCATAAGGTCAATCTATTCGACAGGAGAAGAGCGCAATGAAACTGAGCACCAAGGGCCGGTATGCGATGGTTGCATTGGCGGATATCGCGATGCAGGCGGATGATGCGCTGGTCACGCTGGGCGATGTGTCGCGCCGCCAGGACATCTCGTTGCCCTATCTGGAGCAGTTGTTCGTCAAGCTGCGCCGGGCGGAACTGGTGGTGTCGGTGCGCGGCCCCGGCGGCGGCTATCGGCTGGCGCGTCCGGCCTCGGAAATCCGTGTTTCCGAGGTGCTGGCCGCGGTGGATGAGAATGTCGATGCGCTGCACAAGGGGGCGGGGGCGTCCGGTGCGACATCGGGATCGCGGGCGCAGTCGATGACCAACCGCCTCTGGGAGGGGCTGAGTGCGCATGTCTATGTGTTCCTGCACCAGACCCGGCTGAGCGATGTGGTGGGCAACACGCTGGTGCCCTGTCCGGCGGTTCCGGTCTTGTTTGCCGTGGTGGATGAGGATTGATCAGGCGCCCGGTGCGGCGGGCAGGCATTGCGCCGCCTTCGGCGTCGCGGCGCGCGCCCTGACGGGCGCGAAAGAAAGAACGCCTTCGGCGAGAGTATTTTGGGAAAAATGAAAGGACTGGTTCGCGATGCGCGGGCGGGTATATCTGGATCATAACGCGACGGCACCGCTGCGCGACGAGGCCCGCGCGGCGATGATTGCCGCGATGGATCTGGTCGGCAATCCGTCCAGCGTGCACGCCGAGGGGCGTGCGGCCAAGGCGCTGGTCGAGCGCGCGCGTGCGCAGGTTGCGGCGGCCTTTGGGGCGGAGGGGGCGGATGTCGTCTTTACCTCGGGGGCGACCGAGGCGGCGGCGCTGGCCTGTGCGGGGCGCGATCTGGCCGGGGCGGCGATCGAGCATGACGCGGTGCGCGCCTGGGTGTCGGGTGATCTGGACGTGGATCGGGCCGGGCGGGTTGCCGTGCGTGATCCCGCGCGCAGCGTGCTGCAACTGGCCAATTCCGAAACCGGCGTCGTGCAGGACTTGCCCGAGGGGTTGGCTGTCAGTGACATGACGCAGGGATTCGGCAAATTGCCGGTCGCGTTCAACTGGAGCGGTGCTCAGATGGCGCTGATCTCGGCGCATAAGCTGGGCGGGCCCAAGGGAATCGGGGCGCTGGTGATGCGGCGCGGCACCGAGATCGCGGCGCGTATCCGTGGCGGCGGGCAGGAAATGGGCCGCCGGTCGGGCACCGAGAACGTGATCGGCATCGCCGGTTTCGGCGCGGCGGCAGAGGCGGGCGCGCGCGATCTGGCGGACGGAATGTGGGAGCGGGTCGAGAATATTAGAAACATTCTAGAATCAGCTATTGAGGATTCCGCAAAAGAGACTATTTTTGTCGGGAATGAGTCTGTGCGACTCCCCAATACGTCCTGTATGCTGACGCCGGGCTGGAAGGGCGAGACGCAGGTCATGGCGATGGATCTTGCGGGATTCGCCATTTCGGCGGGGAGTGCCTGTTCCAGCGGCAAGGTGCGCGCCAGCGCGGTCTTGCGCGCCTGCGGGTATGACGAGGGGATGGCCGCATCTGCGATCCGTGTATCGCTGGGGCCGCAGACCCGTGAAGAGGATGTGATGCGTTTCGCCGAAGCATGGTTGAAATGCAGAGAAAAACAGCGCGCCCGCATGGCGTGAAAGATGAGGAGAACGGCATGGCTGCTTTGGAGGATACCCAGGTGAAAGATCAGGTCAAGGAAGGCGTCGATCAGGAAACGGTCGATGCGGTGCGCGAAGTGGGCGGCACCTACAAGCATGGCTGGTCCACGGATATCGAGATGGAATTTGCGCCAAAGGGCCTGACCACCGACATCGTGCGCCTGATTTCCGAAAAGAACGAAGAGCCCGAGTGGATGACGCAGTGGCGTCTGGATGCCTATGACCGCTGGCTGACCAAGACCGAGCCGGACTGGGCGATGGTCGATTATCCCGAGATCGATTTTCAGAACCAGTATTACTATGCCCGGCCCAAATCCATGATGATCAGGCCCAAGTCGCTGGATGAGGTCGATCCCAAGCTGCTGGCGACCTACAGCAAGCTGGGCATCCCGTTGGCGGAACAGGCGATTCTGGCGGGCGTCGAGGGCGCGGGCGAGATCCCGGCCGAGGCGCGCAAGGTGGCTGTGGATGCGGTGTTCGACTCGGTTTCGCTTGGCACGACATTCCAGAAGGAGCTGCGCGAGGCCGGGGTGATCTTTTGCTCGATCTCCGAGGCGATCCGCGAACATCCCGAACTGGTGAGGAAATACCTGGGATCGGTGGTGCCGGTCAGCGACAACTTTTACGCGACGCTGAATTCGGCCGTCTTTTCGGACGGATCTTTCGTCTATGTGCCGCCGGGGGTGCGCTGCCCGATGGAGTTGAGCACCTATTTCCGCATCAACGCCGAAAACACCGGCCAGTTCGAGCGCACGCTGATCATTGCCGACAAGGGCAGCTATGTCAGCTATCTGGAAGGCTGCACCGCGCCGAAACGCGATGTCGCGCAATTGCATGCCGCAGTGGTCGAGATCATCGTCGAGGAAGACGCCGAGGTGAAATACTCGACCGTGCAGAACTGGTATCCGGGCGATGAGAACGGCAAGGGCGGCATTTACAACTTTGTCACCAAGCGCGCTGATTGCCGGGGTGATCGCGCCAAGGTGATGTGGACCCAGGTCGAGACCGGATCGGCCGTCACCTGGAAATATCCCAGCTGCATCCTGCGCGGTGACGGATCCCAGGGCGAGTTCTATTCCATCGCCATCACCAACAACCATCAGCAGGCCGATACCGGCACCAAGATGATCCATCTGGGCAAGAACACCCGCAGCCGGATCGTCAGCAAGGGGATCAGCGCCGGGTTCGCGCAGAATACCTATCGCGGGCTGGTGTCGATGCATCCCAAGGCCAAGAACAGCCGCAACTTCACCCAATGCGACAGCCTGCTGATCGGCAGCAATTGCGGCGCGCATACGGTGCCCTATATCGAGGTCAAGAACAACTCGAGCCGGGTCGAGCATGAGGCGACCACCTCGAAGGTGGATGACGACCAGATGTTCTATTGCCGTCAGCGCGGCATCGACGAAGAGGCGGCGGTGGCCCTTGTGGTCAACGGGTTCTGCAAGGACGTGTTGCAGGCGCTGCCGATGGAGTTTGCCATGGAGGCGCAGCAACTGGTTGCGATTTCGCTGGAAGGCTCGGTTGGCTGAGGCATTTGCGAAGGTTTCTGAAATGGCTCTTTCCACCCACGTTCGGGGCGCAGGTCATGCTGGGAATTCTGCTTGTCGTGGTGTTCCTGTTGCCGGGTGTTCTGGGCTTCGCGCTTTGGCCGAAGGCCGGACAGCCGGATTACTGGAAGATCGTGGCGATCCTGTCGGGGGCCTCGCTGCTCGTGGGTCTCAAGGCGACATATATGTATTTCGTGCTGCGGCTGGTCGAGCGCGAGTCAGAATTGGGAATGTATGACTGATGTCGAACGTGGTGCTGCCCTTGCCCCAGGAAACGGATGAGACGTATTTCGACGTCTCGTCCGCGCGCGATGCGTTGGAGCGTGGGCTGCCGGTGGCGTTTCCGCCGTTCGAGGTGGTGCATCATCCCGCCACGGGGCTGAACTGGTGCCTCAACATGGCGCGCGATCCCGTGCAGAATGCCCTGCGCAAGGGGGAATTCTTTGAGCTGGATGAGTTGGGCATGTTGCACCAATACATCAAAAGCGGCGCGCATATCATTGATATAGGGGCAAATATCGGCAATCACGCAATCTATTTCGCGACGCGGATGCAGGCGCAGCGCGTGGTGGTGATCGAGCCCAATCCGCTGGCCCTTGCGCCGTTGGTGGCCAATGTGCTGATCAACGGCTTGACGGATGTGATCGACCTCAGCGCGCTTGGCGTGGGCTTGTCGGATATGTCCGAAGGGGGCTTCGGGATGAAGCGGCATGACCGCAATCTGGGCGCGACCCGGATGTTTGCCGGCACGGGCGATCTGCAGGTGCATCGCGGCGATGATCTGTTCGGCGACGAGGTGCCGGACCTGATCAAGATCGACGTGGAAGGCATGGAAATGAAAGTGCTTTCCGGGCTTGAGCATCTGATCGCGGCGCATCGTCCGGTGATCCTGATCGAGGTGGATGACGAGAACGAGCAGGCGTTTGACGCATGGCGGCGCGCCCATGGCTATACCACCGCCGACACCCTGCGCCACAGCCGCAAGAACTGTAACTACTTGCTGTTGCCAGAGGGGGATGCGCCATGAGCGAAAGCGCGATGATCCCGCAGCCAGACCTCCAGCGCCCCGAGTTGACCATGCCCGCGCCTGAGGGCGACGCCGTGCGCGCCGCCTATGAGCGCGCCGAGGTGATCCTGGAATATGGCAGCGGCGGGTCCACGGTGCTGGCCGCCGAGATGCAGGGCAAGACCGTGTTCAGCGTCGAAAGCGATCGGGCCTGGGCGCAGATGATGCGGGACTGGTTCATCCAGTCGCCCCCGGCGGCGGGGACCGAGGTGGATGTGATCTGGTGCGACATCGGCGCGACGCGCGAATGGGGCTTTCCCAAAAGCAGCAAGCATTATGCGCGCTTTGCCGATTATCCGCTGGAAGTGTGGCAGATGCCCGCCTTTCGTCAGCCCGATGTGGTGCTGGTGGATGGCCGGTTTCGCACCGGATGCGCCATGGCGACGGCGTTCATGACGCAAAAGCCGGTGACGCTGCTGGTGGATGATTACAAGCGGCGCAAGGGTTATCACGCCGTCGAGGAATATCTCGGCGCGCCTGAGATGATCGGGCGCATGGCCCGGTTCGAGGTCAGCCGGATGCCGGTTCCCGCGGATCGGTTGTTGCCGCTGATAAAGATGATGACGCGTCCCTGAGGCGCATGGATGAAACGGCCGCGCTGGCTGCCTGAATTGAAAGAGTGAGGAAAAAAGATGCTTGAGATCAAGAACCTGCATGTCGATCTTGAAGACGAGGACAAGTCCATCCTGAAAGGGGTGAACCTGAATGTCGAGGCCGGCAAGGTGCACGCGATCATGGGGCCCAACGGCTCGGGGAAATCGACGCTGAGCTATGTGCTCTCGGGGCGGGACGGCTATAAGGTGACGCAAGGCAGCGCCACGCTTGAGGGGCAGGACATCCTTGCGCTTGATCCCGAAGAGCGCGCGGCGGCCGGTCTGTTCCTGGCATTTCAATATCCGGTCGAAATTCCCGGTGTCGGCAACATGACCTTTCTGCGCACCGCGCTGAACTCGCAGCGCAAGGCGCGCGGCGAAGAGGAAATGAGCGCGGCCGACTTTCTCAAGCTGATCCGCGAAAAGGCCAAGACCCTCAATATCGACGCCGATATGCTGAAGCGTCCGGTCAATGTCGGCTTTTCGGGCGGTGAGAAGAAGCGCAACGAGATCCTGCAGATGGCCGTGCTTGAGCCGCGGATGTGCATTCTGGACGAAACCGATTCCGGGCTGGATGTGGACGCGATGAAGC
>CAKSUL010000021.1 GCA_934501475.1 uncultured Roseovarius sp.
GTCGGGACCGGCCAGCGGATGATGCTCCAGCACCAGTGCCTTGAGGCGGGCATCAAGGACATGGGTGTAAATCTCGGTGGTGGCGATATCGGCATGCCCCAACAGCGTCTGGATCGACCTGAGATCGGCGCCGTTGGCCAGCAGATGCGTGGCAAAGGCATGGCGCAACGTGTGCGGCGTGACCTTGGCCGGTGAGACGCCGCCAAATACCGCCAGATCCTTGATCAGCGTGTAAAAGCGATGCCGCGTCAGATGGCCCAGCTTGCCGGTCGAGGCGAACAGGAACGGGGAGGGCGTGCGCCCCTTGCCGCGCGCGCCCTCGTCCTCGGCGTTGCGCATCGCCAGCCACTCGGTCAGCGCCGCGCGGGCAGGTGGCGACAGCGGCACCATGCGTTCCTTGCCGCCCTTGCCGCGGATCAGCAACATGCGCGGATCGCCCCGCGCCGCCGATATCGGCAGCGAGACCAGTTCGCTGACCCGCATGCCGGTGGCATAGAGCAGCTCCATCAGGCAGGTATTGCGGCAGCGGTCGCGCAGGCTGCGCCCGTGCGCGCGCGCGGCCACGAGCAGGCGGTCAACCTCATCTTCGGACAGGGTCTTGGGCAGGCGCTGATCGCGCCCCGGACCCTTGATGCGGATCGCGGGATTGTCGCTGCGCAGCCGGTCCTCGAAGGCGAAACGGTAAAGCTGCTTGATCGCCGACAGGCGGCGCGCGCGGGTCGATCTGGCCAGGCCCTGCGCGTCGCAATGGATCAGATAGCGTTCGATATCGCCCTGTGTCGCCTCGGCCAGCGACGTGGCCTGATCGGTGATCCAGTCGTGGAAATCGTCCAGATCGCGGGCATAGGCCATCAGCGTGTTTTCCGACGAGCCCTGTTCTGCGGCCTGTGCATCCAGAAAGGTCGCAATCCAGTGCCTGCTCATTTCTGCGGCTCCAGGATCAGCATCTGCAGCGCCGCGCGGCGTGCCGCATCCTCAAGCCCGACACTGCGCAAGGTGCTCAGCGCCTCGGCGATGTCGCCGGGATCGCCGCGCCCGGCCTGATCGAACTGATCGGCGGAAAACAGGATCGCTTCGCCCAGCTTCCCCTGCGCCAGCAACGCCCCCTGAAGGCGCGGCGGGGCGACACCGGGGGCAAAGGCCCGTGTGATGGCGCGCTCGACCGGGGTGCTGGCCAGCGTCACATCCGGCTTTCCGCGCGCAAGCGAGGCCAGGAACTGCCCCTCGCGGGATGGGTCGAGCCAACCGGCGGCGGCCTCATAATCCGAGGTCAGAAGCGCGATGCGAAACTGCAAGGCGCGCAGATCGTCGGGCAGGATCAGCTTTGACAGCGGGTCGGCGAAAAGGCGGGCGAATGCGACCTCAAGATGCGCGCCCTGCATGGAGCGCCAGACCGGCGGAAGGGTTTCGGCCACGGCAGTCGGGTCATTGTGGCTGAGCGCGGTCTCGAAGGCCTGCACGGCGCGCACCCGGTCCCAGATCCCGCCCGAGGCGGCAGGATCCTGATCCGAATAGAGGCCCAGCAGGCGGTTTTCCGACAATGCCCCGGTGCGCACCAGACGCTCGGCCGCCTCAAGCTCGGCCTTCCAGCCCGAGGTGTTGCGCAGGTCCGCCGTGGCAAAGGCCAGCGGAAGGTTGCGGGTGGGCAACGGCGTGCCGATCGCCTCGTAGAGGCGAAAGATCAGCGGTGTGGGCGCGGATTGCGGGGCGCGCGGCGTCTCGACCGTGTCATCCTCGGGATCGAGATAAAGCGCCAGAAGCGCCTTTTCCAAGGGGTCCAGAACGTCCAGAACCTGCGCGGTATCATAGAGCAGGGCGGCCGTGTTCCAATCCCCGGCAAGGGCGGTGCAATAGATCTGTGCGCCGTAATCGGGATGCAGGGTCGGCGTGTCCTTCAGGGCGTTGCAGGCGCGCATCTCATCGCCGGTCAGAAGGGTCAGGTCGAACCATTGCTGGAACAGCTCGGGCCTGGACGGCCCCGCGCGTTCCAGCAGGGCCTGCGCCGGCTCGACCGCGCCCAGACGCAGCAGGCTATCGACGCGGGCGCGCAGGAACACGCCGTCGATGCCAATCGGCGGCTCGGCCTCGGCCAGAAGCAGGGTGTAATAGACCGCCTGGATGGCCGGGATCGGCTCGGCGCGCACATGGCTCCAGAGACGCAGCAGATCGGCATTTGTGCTGTTGCTCCAGACGCTTGGGGGCAGGCCGGTGACAGAGGCGGGCAGCAAGCCGACGGCGTCGCTGCTGGTCTTGGACAGGGCCATGACGGTGACGGGCGGTGTGGTGACGCCCTGCGCGACCGGCGGCTCATCTATCGGCGGGTTGAGCGGGGTGGCGATGGGCACCGACACCGGCTCGTTCAGCCAGCCGATGGCCGACAGCGGCCCCTCGGCCAAAGCCGGAGAGGCGACGCCCAGAGCCAGAAAAGTCAGCCTAGCCAATCTCAAGGATGATGTCCTGACGAATCTCTTGCGAGGGCGGTGTGAAATCCGCCCCGAAAAACGGCCCGATATATGTATACCCTACCAAAGCGATGAAAGCCAGAATGGATAGGTATAACAACCACTTGAGGATTTTGAACACGTTGGGCCTGCCTGCTCTCGTTATTATTTCCTTCAACTTATAACTGGCCTTTTGGCCAAGATCACGTCATTCAATGCGAAATGCAGGATTTTGGCGGGGGAGTGCCGAAGCGTGAGCGGTGCCGGGGCATGGAAGCTGAACAAAACCGTTGTCATGGTGGGTATGATGGGCGCGGGCAAGACGGCTGTGGGCAAGGCACTGGCGGCGCGTCTGGATGTGCCGTTTCTGGATTCCGACGCCGAGATCGTGACCGCCGCCAACATGAGCATCGCCGAGATATTCGAACGCGACGGTGAGGCGTTTTTCCGCGACCGCGAAAGCGAAGTGATCGAACGTCTGCTGGACACGCAGCGCGGCATCCTGTCCACGGGCGGCGGTGCATTCCTGTCCGAACGCAACCGCAAGATGATCTCTTCCAAAGGGGTGGCCGTGTGGCTAAAGGCCGATCTGCGGCTGTTGTGGAGTCGGGTAAAGAACAAGGATACCAGACCTTTATTGCGCACAGCTAATCCTTATCAGACGCTCAGGGACATCTACGAGGCGCGGGTGCCGGTCTATGCGTTGGCGGATCTGACGGTGGAATCGCGCGCCTCCTATTCGATCGAGCGGATGACCGATGCCGTGCTGGCCGCCTTGTCCGAGCGCGCCGATGTTATGGAGGCAGTGCAATGAGCGAGATCGTCCATGTGGGGCTGGAGGGGCGCGCCTATGACGTGCATGTCGGCCCCGGCCTGCTGGGGCGCGCCGGTGAGTTGATCGCGCCCAGCCTGCACCGGCGGCATGTGGCGGTGATCACGGATGAGAATGTGGGCGCGCTGCATCTGGAAACGCTGCGCAAGGGGCTGAAGTCACAGGGTATTGCCATGTCTGCGCTGACCTTGCCGGCCGGTGAGGCGACCAAATCCTGGCCGCATCTTGAACGCACGCTGGATTGGCTTCTGGACCAGAAGATCGAGCGGCGCGACGTCGTGATCGCCTTTGGCGGCGGGGTGATCGGTGATCTGGTCGGCTTTGCCGCCGCGATCCTGCGCCGGGGTGTGCGCTTTGTTCAACTGCCGACCAGCCTTCTGGCGCAGGTGGACAGCTCGGTCGGGGGCAAGACGGGTATCAACACGAAACAGGGCAAAAACCTGATCGGCGCGTTCCATCAGCCCAGTCTGGTTCTGGCGGATACCGATGTTCTGAACACGCTGTCACAGCGCGATTTCCTGGCCGGTTATGGCGAGGTCGTGAAATATGGTCTTCTGGGAGATATTGATTTCTTTCAGTGGCTTGAAGCCAATGCTTCATCCATGGCGGCGGGGGACGGCGCGGCGCGCATCCGGGCGGTGAAACGCGCGGTCGAGATGAAGGCAGGCATCGTCATGCGCGATGAAACCGAACAGGGTGAGCGCGCGCTGCTCAATCTGGGGCATACATTCTGTCATGCGCTTGAGGCGGCGACGGGCTATGGTGATCGGTTGCTGCATGGCGAGGGGGTGGCGATCGGATCGGCGCTGGCGTTTGAGCTGTCGGCGCGGTTGGGGCTGTGTTCCCAGGAAGATCCCAGCCGGGTGCGCGCCCATCTTTGCGACATGAAGATGAAGGTCGATCTATCGGATATAAAAGGAGAACTTCCTGATGCGGATGGCCTTCTGGAACTGATGGCACAGGACAAGAAGGTCAAGGATGGCCGGTTGCATTTCATCCTTGCGCGCGGCATCGGTGAGGCGTTCGTGACCTCGGATGTGCCGCGCGACGTAGTTCATGCGGTTCTGTCGGACGCCCTGAAAGCCCGCCAATAGCGCGCCAATTGTCTGGCCAGTGCGTCAGCCCTCCAGCTTGACCAGCGCGTGACGCTTTTTCCCGGCGCTCAGCTTGATCGGTGAGGCCAATGCGCCCGCGTCGATCATCAGGCCGGCATCGGTCAGCGGGGCATCGTCCAGACGCGCGCCATTCTCGGCGATCAGGCGTTTGGCCTCTTTCCCGGACCCGGCAAGGCCCGCGCGCACGATCAGTTGCACGATCGAGATGCCATCGCCCAGATCGGCCGTGCTCAGCGTCACGGTGGGCAGATCGTCACCGACGCCCCCCTTCTCGAACACTTCGCGCGCGGTGGCCTGCGCTGCGGCGGCGGCCTCGGCCCCGTGCAGAAGGGTGGTCACCTCATTGGCCAGGATGATCTTGGCGGCGTTGATCTCGGCCCCCTCAAGCGCCCCGAGGCGCTCGCATTCCGCGACCGGCAGCTCGGTATAGAGCTTGAGGAAACGCCCGGTATCGGCATCGGTGGTGTTGCGCCAGAACTGCCAGAACTCGTAGGAGGACAGCATGTCGGCGTTGAGCCAGATCGCGCCCTGCTGGCTCTTGCCCATCTTGCGCCCGTCCGACGTCTCGAGCAGGGGGGAGGTCAGGCCGAAAATCTCATGGTCCAGCACCCGCCTCGTGAGGTCGATCCCGTTGACGATATTGCCCCACTGATCCGACCCGCCCATCTGCAACAAACAGCCATAGCGGCGGTTAAGCTCAAGAAAATCATAGGCTTGCAGGATCATGTAGTTGAATTCAAGGAAGGAAAGCGATTGTTCGCGGTCCAGCCGGGATTTCACGCTTTCAAAGGACAGCATCCGGTTGACCGAGAAATGCCGCCCGATATCGCGCAGGAAATCCAGGTAGTTCAGATCATCCAGCCATTCGGCATTGTTCAGCATCATCGCGTCGGTCGGCCCGTCACCGTAATCGAGATAGCGCGCAAAGACCGACTGCATCCCCGCGATATTGGCGGCGATCTGTGCCTGGTCCAGCAGCGGGCGCTCATCCGAGCGAAAGCTGGGATCGCCCACCTTGGTGGTGCCGCCGCCCATCAGGGTGATCGGCTTGTGCCCGGATTTCTGCAACCAGCGCAGCATCATGATGTTCAGCAGATGCCCGACATGCAGTGAGGCGGCGGTGGCGTCATAACCGATATAGGCCGGGACCACGCCCCGGCTCAGCGCGTCGTCCAACCCCTGATAATCGGTGCAGTCGGCCAGATAGCCGCGCTCCATCATGATCGCCAGAAAGTCGGATTTGGGGTGGTAGGTCATGGCACTTGTCCCGCTGAGAATTGCGCGGCATGTATAGGCGGGGTTTGGGCAAAGGAAAAGGCCATGTTGAAGGCGGGGCGGCACTGGGCACTGGGGGCGATGTCGGGCACGTCGCTGGACGGCGTGGATGCGGCGCTGATCGAGAGCGATGGCGAGCGGATCCACGGGTTCGGCGCGACGCGCTATCGCCCCTACACCGCCGAGGAACAGGCCGTGCTGAGCGCGGCCCTGGGCCGCTGGCCGGGGCAGAAGGGCGTGGCGGCGGCGACGCAGATCGTGCAGCGTGCCCATGTCGAGGCGCTGACCGGGCTGGACGCGGATCTGGTGGGGTTTCACGGCCAGACCCTGGCGCATGAGCCACGCGGGCGCGGCACGCATCAGGTGGGCGATGGCGCGGCGCTGGCCGAGGCCCTGGGCATTCCGGTGGTGTGGGATTTTCGCAGCGCCGATATCCAGCTGGGCGGCGAGGGCGCGCCGCTGGCGCCGTTCTTTCATTTCGCCTGCGCCAAGTGGATCGGGGCAAAGCGCCCGCTTGCCTTTCTCAATCTGGGGGGTGTCGGCAACCTGACCTGGGTCGATCCGCGCCATGAACGCCCCGAGGCCGAGGGCGCGTTGCTGGCCTTTGACACCGGCCCGGCGAATGCGCCGTTGAACGATCTGATGATGGCGCGGCGCGGGCTGGCGTTTGACCGCGACGGCGCATTGGCGCGTCGCGGCACGGTGGTGGAGGGCGCGCTGGAGCTGTTCCTGGCCGAGCCCTATTTCAACCGGATGCCGCCCAAATCGCTGGATCGGGATGCGTTTGCGGACATGATCACGCTGGTCGGGGAGTTGAGCGACGCCGACGCCGCCGCCACGCTGACCGGCATGGCCGCCGCCGGAGTGTTGCAGGGGATGGAGCATTGCCCGACCCCGCCCGACCGGGTGCTGGTCACCGGGGGCGGGCGGTGCAATCCGATGATGATGGACATGCTGCGCGCGGCGCTGGATTGTCCGGTTCTGCCGGTCGAGGATGTGGGGCTGGACGGTGATATGCTCGAGGCGCAGGCGTTCGGCCATCTGGCGGTGCGGGTGGCGCGCGGCCTGCCGACCTCCTGTCCGGGCACCACGGGCGTGCGCGCCGCCGTGTCGGGCGGCGTCGTGAGCCGGCCCGATGCAGGACAGCAGGACAAGGGAGCGCGGCGCGATGCGGTTTGAGATGAATGACGGGGCCGGGGGCGGCGTGCGGCTGGGGCTGATCGTGTTGCAGACCGATGAGACGCTGGAATATGAGGCGCGTCAGTTGATGGCCGGGCGCGCGGCGGGCCTGTTTCACACCCGCATCGCCAATCAGGCCGAGGTCACGCCCGTCACCCTTGCGCGGATGGAGGCGGATCTGCCCGCCGCGGCGGCGCTGTTGCCGCCGGACCTGGATGCGATCGGCTATGGCTGCACGTCGGGGGCGACGGTGATCGGGCCGCAAAACGTGGCCGCCTGCATCAAGGGCGTGATGCCCGGCGCGGCGGTCAGCAACCCGATCAGCGCGGTTGCCGCGGCGCTGAGCGCGTTGCAGGTCACGCGCATCGCCATGGTGACGCCCTATATCCCGGCCGTGACCGCACCGATGCGCGCCTTGCTGGCGGGGCAGGGCATCGAGGTGGTCAGCGAGATCAGTTTCAACGAAAGCGACGATCACACGGTGGCGCGGATCGCGCCGCACTCCACCCGCGCGGCGATGTGCGAGGCGGCGCGCGCCGACGGGGTGCAGGCGGTTTTCGCCAGTTGCACGAATTTGCAGACCTTCGCGATCATCGACGCGGTCGAGGCCGAACTGGATCTGCCGGTGGTGACGTCAAACCAGGCCTTGCTGTGGCACATGTTGCGCCTGAGCGGCGCGCAGGCAACCGGCTGGGGTCCGGGGCGGCTGTTTCGGATCGCGAATGAGCAGGCGTCGCGCTGAGGGCCGGCGTGGCATTTTGAGTATTTTTGCAAAGAAGAAGGCTCAGCGGACCAGTTGCCGCATGCCGCGCTCAAGCCCTTCCAGGGTCATCGGGACCATCTGGCCCTCGAATATCTCGGAGATCATCCGGGTGGAGTGGGTATGCTCCCATTGGCGCTGCGGGACCGGGTTGATCCACAGGTTTGACGGCCAGGCCGCGCGCGCGCGCTGGAGCCAGACGCTGCCGGCTTCGGGGTTCCAATGTTCGTTGGCACCGCCCGGATAGGCGATTTCATAGGGGGACATGGCGGCGTCGCCGACGAAGATGCATTTATAGTCCGAACCATAGGTGTGGAGCACCTCATCGGTCGGGATCTGCGCATCCCAGCGGCGCCGGTTGTCGCGCCAGACGCCCTCGTAAAGGCAGTTGTGGAAATAGTAATATTCCAGATGCTTGAATTCGGATCGCGCGGCTGAAAACAATTCCTCCACCAGCTTGATATGCGGGTCCATCGAGCCGCCGACATCCAGGAACAGCAGAACCTTGACCGCATTGCGCCGCTCGGGGCGGGTCTGAACGTCGAGATAGCCGTGCTCCGCGGTGGCGCGGATCGTGCCGTCGAGGTCGAGTTCGTCGGCGGCGCCGTCGCGCACCCATTGGCGCAGGCGCTTGAGCGCGATCTTGATGTTGCGCGTGCCCAGTTCGACCGAATCGTCGAGATTGCGGAATTCCCGCTTGTCCCAGACCTTGACCGCGCGCTGATGGCGCGATTTGTCCTGCCCGATGCGGATGCCCTCGGGGTTGTAGCCATAGGCGCCAAAGGGCGATGTGCCGGCGGTGCCGATCCACTTGTTGCCGCCCTGGTGGCGTCCTTGCTGTTCTTTCAGGCGCTCCTTGAGTGTCTCCATCAGCTTGTCAAAGCCGCCAAGCGCCTCGATCTCGGCTTTTTCATCCGCGCTCAGGTGTTTTTCGGCCAGTTTTTCCAGCCACTCGGCCGGCAGGTCCACCGCATCGAGAACCTGCCCGGCGCTGACCGTCTCAAGCCCCGAAAAGGCACTGGCAAAGGCGCGGTCAAAGCGGTCGATATGGCGCTCATCCTTGATCATGGCGGCGCGTGCAAGGTAGTAGAACCCCTCGACGTCATAGGTGACGAGGCCCGCGCCGACGCCTTCGAGAAAGGTCAGGTATTCACGCAGGGACACCGGAAGTCCGGCAGAGCGCAGCGTGGCAAAGAAGGGCAGGAACATCGCCGACTCACAGGGACATGCGATGGATGATCAGGGTCGCGAACAGCCCGATCAGCGCGAAGATCAGCGCGTAAACGGCGGCATATTGCAGGATATCGGCCATCCGGCCCTTGCGGCTGCGGGCGCGCTGCGCCCCGAGAGCCGCGCCCAGCAATGCCGCGATAACGATGATCATGTCTTACCCGTTCGTTCCCTTCAGCGGGTTCAGGGCCGATACCTCGTGCAGTTTTGCGCGCACGGCCCAATCCGCGCCGTATCCGTAACGCGCCCAGCCGAGGCTGTCCAGCCGGACGGCGCGGGCCTCGGCGACACGGCCGGTCAGTTCCAGCGCCTCGGCGCGCAGCATCATCAGGTTCGCCAGCAGGGCGGCGTTTTCATGGCGCTCGGCAATCGGGATCTGCGGCGCCAGCAGCATCAGCGCCACATCGCCGCGCCCCTGGGTGATGTTGTAGGCGGCCAGTTGCGCCGCGGTATGGGCGCGGTGCAGCGACGTGCCGGGCGAGCGGCGGTAATAGGCATCGGCGGCGGCGAAATGGTTCTGCGCAAAGGCGGGATCGGTGGACTGGCTGAGGCGGCCAAGCGCGTAATGCGAGAAGGCGCGGCGGTGGTCGCTCCAGCCGGACGCCTGGGCAATGGCGAGCGCCTGGGTGGCGGCGGCGCGGCGCTGTGCGGGGCCGGCGCCGGGGCCAAGCGCAGTCTGGATCGCGCGGATCCAGGCGCGCGGCGTCGCGCCGATATTGCGCGGCGCAATGTGATCGCCCGCCGGGTTCAGCCGTGACAGGATGGCAGGTATCCGGCTGGCGACCTGGCGGTGCGTCATGCCGGATTGCAATTCGGGCGCGTAATAGGCGCGCAGGATCAGCATGTCGAACCCGGTCAGCACCGTGTGCACGTTGTCGTCGTTGAACACGCTGTCGGGCAGGCGGTAAAGATCGTTGAGCGGGCCAAGCGCCTGCGCCAGTTCCTCGTGCAGGCAATCGCGCACCTCTTGCGGGCTGGAATCGCGGGGCACGAAGATCGCCAGTTTGCGCCGGGTTTCCAGCGCGCTCCAACTGGTCAGGCGGCTGCGGCGTGCCCGCGAATATTCGGACAGGCTTGAGATATTGGGCACCACGAAACAGGCGGCCTGAGGCAGGTGGCGGCGGATTTCGGCGCGCGGCACGGCCTCGATCGTGATGTTGGCGCCGTGATCCGCGACCTTGGTGATCGAAATCCCGGCCTCGGTGCGCAGCCGGTGCAGCAACCGGTCCAGATCCGGATGCAGTGAGGCGGGCGGTGCGCCGGTGACGCGCACCGTGATCGGGCCCTCAAACCGGCTGAACACGCCGAGTTGGCGCCCGGACTCAAGCTGCATCGACAGGTCCATGAAATCGCGCGCGATGTCGATATTCGAGCGGGCAGGCGGTGTCGGGCTGGGGGCCGAAAAGGATTTCATCATCGGCATCGTGCTGACCGTGTCGATCGCCGCACGTGAGGGCATATCGCCCGAGCCACCGGGCATGCAGGCCCCCAGCATCAGACAGATCGGCAGGACTAGTCGACGCATGAGACCCCCAAAGTCAAAACACCACTGATTGCCCGCCTGCCATTCCGGCGGGCGGTCCGTATCCCGGTGCGGTCCCTGAAAGGGGTGGCGATGCAACGCATGCGAACCCCCCGGAGGCGGACAGGTGCCGAAACAGGATCGAGAGCAGGATTGCGGCTCATCCTGCCGTCTGTAAGGCGCATTTGGGGCGAAAATGTGTCCGTTGCGCCGGCGGGCCGGAACGCCGCGCCAGAGACGAGATTTTCCAATGCAGGATCAGGGGCTTGGCTGGACGTTTTCGGTCACCTCTGACGACGGGCCATGAAGGCGAGGCGCTCGAACAGGTGCACGTCCTGTTCGTTCTTGAGCAGGGCCCCATGCAGGCGGGGCAGGGCGTCGGCGCCGTCGCGTCTGAGGTCTTCGGCGGTGAGGTCTTCGGCCAGAAGCAGTTTCAGCCAGTCCAGCACCTCGGAGGTGGAGGGTTTTTTCTTGAGTCCCTGCTGATCGCGGATCTCGTAGAACTGGGTCAGCGCGGTGGTCAGCAGCGCATCCTTGATGCCGGGATGGTGCACTGCGACGATCTGGCGCATCGTGTCGATATCGGGAAAGCGGATGTAGTGAAAGAAGCAGCGGCGCAGGAACGCGTCGGGCAGTTCCTTTTCATTGTTGGAGGTGATGATCACGATCGGGCGCTGACGCGCGCGGATGGTTTCGCCGGTCTCGTAGACGTGGAACTCCATCTTGTCGAGTTCCTGAAGCAGGTCGTTGGGGAATTCGATGTCGGCCTTGTCGATCTCGTCGATCAGCAGCACTGTTTTCTCTTTGGCGTCAAAGGCTTGCCACAGTTTTCCGGGGCGGATGTAATTCTTGACGTCATGCACGCGCTCCTCGCCCAGCTGGCTGTCGCGCAGGCGGCTGACGGCGTCGTATTCATACAGCCCCTGTTGGGCGCGGGTGGTTGATTTTATGTTCCATTCGATCATTGGCAGACCGAGGGCGTTTGCGATCTGGCGGGCCAGTTCGGTCTTGCCTGTGCCGGGCTCACCCTTGACCAGCAGCGGACGCTCAAGCGTGACGGCGGCATTGACCGCAACGGTGAGGTCGCCCGTGGCGATATAGGAGTCCGTGCCCTGAAATTTCATACCGTTTTCAACCCTTTTCGTGCCGTGCTTGATCCAGTTTCACGCCCACAGTATCGGGTCGGCGAAAACACATCAATGGGTTGTCATTGAGGCGTGACAATCCCCGCCTGCTGCAGTAAACGCCCCCCAGGGAAGTGCCTGATGTCTGAGGAGAGAACTATGGCAGGCGTTGGCAAAAAAAGGGGAAAAGCTATGAAAGCAGAACTGTTTCTGCCTGACGACTATCGCCCGTTAGAAGATGAGCCATTCATGAATGAACGCCAGCTGGAATATTTCCGGCGCAAGCTGATCGACTGGCGCGATGACTTGCTGGCTGGCAGCCGCGACACGATCGAATCCTTGCAGGATGGCACGCGCGCCATTCCTGATGTGGCCGACCGCGCCAGCGAGGAAACCGACCGCGCGCTTGAGCTGCGCACGCGCGATCGTCAGCGCAAGCTGGTGGCCAAGATCGATCAGGCCCTGCGCCGGATCGAGAATGGTGAATTCGGCTATTGCGAAAAGACCGGAGAGCCGATCAGCCTCAGCCGTCTGGACGCGCGCCCGATCGCCACGATGACGCTCGAGGCGCAGGAACGTCATGAGCGCAGCGAGAAAGTGTATCGCGACGACTGAAATTTCGCGTGTGATCACGAATTTCGGGACGCCGGGGCTTTCGCTCCGGCGTTTTTCGTTTCAGAAGGGCGCATGGATATCGTCGGGTTGAAAGTGATCGTTGCCGGGGCCGGGATTGGCGGTCTGGCCGTGGCCTGCGCATTGGCGCAGCGCGGTGCGGATGTGCGGGTTCTGGAACAGGCCGACGCGATTCGCGAAGTGGGCGCCGGCCTTCAGATCAGCCCCAATGGCTATGCGGTGTTGCGCGCGCTTGGTCTGGACGCGGCACTGCGCGCCCGTAGCGTTCAGGCGCAGTCCGTTGCGCTGCATGATTATCGCAAGGGCGAGGTGCTGCGCCTGGATCTGTCGCGGCTGGCGGACCGGAATTATCATTTCATCCACCGCGCCGATCTGATCGAGACGCTGCATGGCGGGGCCGTTGCCGCCGGGGCCAGGGTGCTGCTGCTGCAAAGGGTCGCCGGCGTGCATCCGGGCGAGGGCGAGGGCGGTCGCCCGGTTCTGTCCACGGCCAGCGGCGCGCGCATGGAGGCCGATCTGATCATCGGCGCCGACGGGCTGCATTCGGTGCTGCGTCCGGTGCTGAACGGGGTGGCCACGCCGTTTTTCACCGGCCAGGTGGCATGGCGCGCCACAATGCCCAATGTGACCGGGCGCGGCCCCGAGGCGCGGGTGCATATGGGTCCGCTCAGGCATCTGGTCAGCTACCCGTTGCGGGGGGGTGAGTTGCTGAATGTGGTGGCCGTGCAGGAACGCGCCGCCTGGACCCCCGAAAGCTGGAGCCAGAAGGACGATCCGATGGCGCTGCGCGCCGCGTTTCAGGATTTCGGCGCCGAGGCGCAGGATATGCTGTCGGGCATCAGCGACGTGTCGCTCTGGGGGCTGTTTCGCCACCCGGTCGCGCAGGTCTGGGGGCAGAGCGGCGTCGCGCTGTTGGGGGATGCGGCGCATCCGACCCTGCCGTTCATGGCGCAGGGGGCCTGCATGGCGCTTGAGGATGCCTGGGTGCTGGCGGATGCCGTCGCGGCGTCGGGGCGCGTGGAAACCGCCGTAAAGCTGTATCAGGCCCGCCGGATCGACCGGGTGCGCAAGGTCGTCGATGCCGCCAGCCGCAATGCGTGGAAATATCACCTGTCCACGCCGCCGCTGCGTTGGGCGGCGCATCAGGCGCTGCGTCTGGGCGGGGCGATGGTGCCGGACCGGATGCTGAGACAGTTTGACTGGATCTACGGACTGGACGTGACCGGCGGTGCGCTCAGCCCTTCGTCGCCTTGATCGGCACGCCGTAAAGCTCCATCTTGTGACCCTTGAGGCGATAGCCCAGCCTCGCGGCGATGCGTTCCTGGAGCGCTTCGATCTCGGGATCGACGAATTCGATGACATCGCCGGTGGTCATGTCGATCAGGTGGTCGTGATGCGCGCGCATCGCATCCTCATAGCGCGCGCGCCCGTCGCCGAATTCCAGCTTGTCCAGAATGCCCGCCTCCTCGAACAGCTTGACCGTGCGATAGACCGTCGCGATCGAGATCCTGGGATCAATCGCCGAGGCGCGCGAATAGAGTTCGTCCACATCGGGATGATCGTCCGATGATTCCAGAACCGAGGCGATGATGCGGCGTTGTTCGGTCATGCGCAGGCCCTTGGCCTCGCAGCGGTCGGTGATCGTGTCGCTCATGGTCTGCCTCACTTCAGTCGTGCATCGGGTCATACCGGGTTCGCGGCGCGGTTTCCACCGCTTTTGCGCCAATGCGGGGCCGGGGCATCGTGCAGGGATGCGGGGCTGTGCGCGCCTTTGATGCGTTTTGCCTTTGACCGCGACATCTGGCAAAGACGAAAGCCGCACACCGCCCGGCACACCGCCGATATGTGATGCGCGTGTCGCGAAAATCCGTGATTCAGGTTTTCGCGAAACGCTTTTGGTTGACTTTGCCCGCGCGCCGCCCCATATCCCGCCTAACCGATATTTCCTGCCGCGTGAGCAGCCGTGCCAACCCACAGGGGGGCACAATTATCTGAAATGTCGCGGACCGATCCCAAAATCACGCGTGGGGCCAACCGCCAGATCGGCATCGGGGCAATTCTGTGCCTTTGTCAGAACTCAGGTGGAACCACGACTATCCCGGAGGCGCGCAATGTGGCGTGCCCTGCGGTTATTGGCATGGGACATTCCATGCCGGAAAAAGGACATGAAGTTGAATTTATTTGAAGAAATGGGCGTTCCCGCCCAACTGGTTCGCAAACTTGCCGATATGGGCATTGATGAGCCGACCCCGATCCAGACCCACGCCATCCCCTATGCGCTGGATGGCAATGACGTGATCGGGCTGGCGCAGACCGGCACCGGCAAGACGGTGGCCTTTGGCCTGCCATTGCTGACCATGATGCTGGAAAACCGCAGCCGCCCCGCCCCCAAGGGCGTTCTCAGCCTGATCCTGGCCCCGACCCGCGAACTGGCCGGCCAGATCCGCGACTCGTTGTTGCCGCTGGTGATGGATTCCCCGATCAAGATCGGTGTGGTCGTGGGCGGTCAGTCGATCAACATGCAGATCAAGCGGCTGGAAAAGGGCACGCATATCCTGGTGGCGACACCGGGGCGTCTGCTGGACCTGCTGGACCGGCGCGCGCTGCGGCTGGACGAAACCAGGTTCCTGGTGCTGGATGAGGCCGACCAGATGCTGGACATCGGCTTTATCCACGCGCTGCGCAAGATTTCCGGAATGCTGCCGAGCACGCGCCAGACCATGCTGTTTTCGGCCACCATGCCCAAGCAGATGGAGGAGATCGCCGCCAGCTATCTCACCCATCCCAAGCGCGTGCAGGTTTCGCCTCCGGGCAAGGCCGCCGACAAGGTCACCCAGGAGGTGCATTTCATCGCCAAGGCCGAAAAGCCAAGCCTGCTGATCGAGCTGCTGGACAAGCACCGCGAAGAACGCGCGCTGGTCTTTGGCCGCACCAAACACGGCTCGGACAAGCTGGCCAGGAAGCTGGAGACGGCGGGCTATGCCGTGGCCACCATCCATGGCAACAAGAGCCAGGGACAGCGCGACCGCGCCCTCAAATCGTTCCGCGATGGCCAGGTCAAGGTTCTGGTCGCCACCGATGTGGCCGCGCGCGGTCTGGATATCCCGGATGTGAAACACGTCTATAACTTTGAACTGCCCAACGTGCCCGACAACTATGTCCACCGGATCGGGCGCACCGCCCGCGCCGGCAAGGACGGCGCGGCGATCGCGTTCTGCGCGCCCGATGAAATGGGCGAGTTGAAGGATATCCAGAAAACCATGGGGATCTCGATCCCGGTCGCCTCGGGGCGCCCGTGGGAGGTTCTGCCCGATCCAAAATCCGAAGCCAAGGGCCGTGGCGGCCCCGGTGGCGGCGGTGGCGGCAAGCGTCGTCGTGGCGGCGGACCGGGCAAACCCGGCGGCGCCGGTCAGCCGGGCGGCGGTGGCGCTCAGGGTAAACCGGGCGGGCGCAGACGCCGCAGCGGTGGCGGTGGTGGTGGCGGCGCGCGCGCGCAGGCCGCCTGAGCACGGCCCGACAGAGCAATGCAATATCAGAACGCCGGCAATGTCGGCGTTCTGTCTCAGACCAGATCCGGTTCACGCCCCACACGGTTGGCCAGCCGCGCAACCGTCAGCCCCTGCACGATGATCGAGAATATCACGATCATGTAGGTCGCGGTCAGGATAACCGGCGTCCAGTCGCTCTCGGGCAGGCTGAGCGCGAGGGCGACCGAAATCCCCCCCTTCAGCCCGCCCCATGTCATCACCGGAATCACACCGGGCGAAAAGCTGCGAAAGGGTTTGAGGATATAGATCGGCACTGCCACCGCCGCCAGCCGCCCCGTCAGCGCCAGCGCGATCGAGAGGGTGCCCGCCAGCAGGTAATCGGCCTCGAAGGCGACGGCGAACACCTCGAAGCCGATCATCAGGAACAGGACCGCGTTCAGGATCTCGTCGATCAGCTTCCAGAAGGCATCGACATATTGGCGGGTTTGCTCGCTCATGCCATGTTTCGCGCCCACATCCCCGATCAGCAACCCGGCGCAGACCGCCATGATCGGCGCCGAGACATGCAGCGCCACCGCGAGTTCATAACCGCCAAAGGCCAGCCCGAGCGTCAGCAGCACCTCTAGCGAATAATCGTCGATCAGGCGCATCACCCGAAAGGTCAGCCAGCCCAGGATCAGGCCCAGGGCGGCCCCGCCACCGGCCTCGGTGATGAACAGCAGCGCCGCATCATCCAGCCCGTTGTCGCGCGCTGGCCCCGTCGGAAAGGCAAGCCCGACCAGAACCAGGAACACGACATAGCCGACCCCGTCATTGAACAGCGATTCGCCCGCGATCTTGGTCTCCAGCGATCTGGGCAGATTGGCCTCGCGCAGAACGCCCAGCACCGCCACCGGATCGGTGGGCGACACCAGCGCGCCAAAGACCAGCGCCACCAATAGCGGCATCCCGGTGATCAGGCTGAACCCGGTGCCGATGATCAGCGTCGACAGCCCGATCCCCAGCGTCGCCATCAGGAACACCACCCGCCATTCGGCGCGCAGATCGCTGATCTTGATATGCAGCGCCCCCGCAAACAGCAAAAGGCCCAGCATCCCCTCCAGCAGTGCATCGGAAAAATGCAGATCGCGCACGCCGCCGCGGATCTGGTCGGCCACGCCAAGCGCGGGCCAGATCAGGTCGAACACCATCACCCCGAACGAGGCAAACAGCGCCACGATCATGATCCCGATCGCCGAGGGCAGTTTCAGGAACAGATAGTTGATCGCCCCGAACACCCCCGCCAGCACGATCAAAAGCGAGGCGATTTGCAATACACTCATCTGGCGGGTCCCTGCATGCTATGTGCGGATGTCAGGAAGAGGGCCGTATCACGCCAGCGGCGCACGCGCCAGATCGGGATTGTCCGGCATCGCGCGGGGGGACGGCGCGTTCAGGTGCCGCAATAGGTCTGCTGCACCACTTCCGAGGGGGCGGGCGGGCGGCTCAGATCGCGCGCCTCGGGCTGATCGTCGAACGGGCGCGCCAGAACGGTGATCAAACGCTCGAAGGGGGCGAAATCCCCGTCAACGGCGGCGCTGATCATCTGCTCGATGCGGTGATTGCGCGGGATATAGGCCGGGTTGGTACGGCTCATGCGGGTCTCGGGATCGTCCTCATGTTGCAGGCGCGCGGCGTGGCGCGTGCTCCAGGCGTCAAAACCGGCGCGGTCGCTGAACTGATCGCGCGCGTCGCCACTGGCCAGGGCGCGGAACGTGTTGGTGAAATCGGCCCTGTCCTGCGCCATCAGCGCCAGCAGATCGGTGATCAGCGCGCGATCCTCGTCCCCCGCCTCGGCAATCCCGATCTTGCGGCCAAACAGGCGCAGCCACTGGCCCTCGATCAGCGCCGGCATGGCATGGACGGCCTGCGTGAACTCCTCGATCGCCGCCTCCTGATCGGGCATCAGCGGGATCAGCGCGGTGGCCAGTTGCGCCATGTTCCAGACGATGACATTGCGCTGGTTGTCATAGGCATAGCGCCCCTGCGCATCAATCGAACTGAACACCGTGACCGGGTGATAGACATCCAGGAACGCACAGGGGCCATAATCGATCGTTTCGCCTGAAATCAGGGTGTTGTCGGTGTTCATCACCCCGTGGATGAACCCCACGCCCTCCCATTGCGCAATCAGGCGCGCCTGTCGCGCGATCACCGCGCGCAACAGATCGGCGGGCCCCGCGCAATCCGGATAATGGCGCGCAAGGGTATAGTCCAGCAGCGCGCGCAAACTCGCGACATCGCGGCGCGCGGCGAAATACTGAAACGTGCCGACCCGGATATGGCTGGCGGCGACGCGGGTCAGGATCGCACCGGGCAGCGCGCCGTTTTCGCGGTAAACCTTCTCGCCGGTGCTGACAGCGGCCAGCGCGCGGCTGGTGGGGATGCCAAGGGCGTGCATTGCCTCCGACAGCACATATTCACGCAGCACCGGCCCCAGCCAGGCGCGCCCGTCGCCCATGCGTGAATAGGGCGTCGGACCCGATCCCTTCAACTGGATGTCAAAGCGCTGACCGTCCGGCGCCACCACCTCGCCCAAGAGGTTGGCGCGCCCGTCGCCCAGTTGCGGTGAAAACCCGCCAAACTGATGCCCGGCATAGACCTGCGCCAACGGCGTCGCGCCCGGCGCCACCAGATTGCCGCCAAACACCTGCGCAAGTTCGGATTCCGCACCGGGCGTGATGCCCAGATCCGCCGCCAGCGCGTGATTGAACCGGATCAGGCGCGGCGCGGCCACCGGCACCGGGTCCAGACGCGTGTAGAATTGCGCCGGCAATCCGGCATAGCTGTTGTCAAAGGGAATATGCAGGCTCATGTGCTTTACCTAGGGGCGCAGGACAGATTTACCAAGGACAAACCCGCGCTTCTTCTTTGCAAAAATACTCGAATCCCGCGCTCAGAATACGCGCGTCATCCGCATGGATCGCTCCGAGGCGCGAAAACTCAGCCGCTCGAACAGCGCGCGCGCGCGGTCCTTGTCGCGCTCCACCTCCAGATGCAGTGCGCGCAGCCCGGCCGCGCCCAGCGTCTTGGGCAGGGCCAGCAGGATCTCGGTGCCGATGCGGCGCCCGCGCACGCCGGGGCGGATGAAGATCTCATCCAGCACCCCGTCCAGCCCGCCAAAGCGCAGCGACCAGCCGAAGCTGATCATCACATAGCCGATCGGCGCGCGGTTCGGCCCCACGATATAGAGCGCCCCATGGGGCGATCCTTCCAGCAGGGGCTGCATCGCCGCGCGCCGCCCGCCATCATCCATATCGACGCCCTGTTCGGCATGGAACGCCGCCACCAGCGGCAGCAGGCGGTCCAGATCGTCGGGGCGGGCAAGGGTGATGGCGGTCACGGGCGGGGCGGCCTTTTGCTGGACTGTGGCACGCCGGTTGTGATCGGGCGCTGCCCGGGACCATGACGCGGGCGGGCGTGAATGTCCACCGATGTGAACCGGCGCGCGGCGCTCAACGGCGCTCTTCTTCCTTGGCCTCATTCCACAGGGCATCCATTTCCGCCAGGTCCGACTGCGCCGGCCGTTTGCCGCGCTGCGCCAGCAATGCCTCGATCCGCTCGAAGCGGCGGGTGAACTTGTCGTTGGCGGCGCGCAGTGCGGCCTCGGGGTCGACTTGAAGGTGGCGCGCCAGATTGGCCATGACGAACAGCAGATCGCCGAATTCCTCCTCAACGGCCTCCTGGGTCAGGGTATCGCGCGCCTGTGCCAGTTCGGCCGCCTCTTCGGTGATCTTGGCCAGCACGCCGCCGGTGTCGGGCCAGTCGAACCCGACCCGCGCCGCGCGCTTTTGCAGCTTTACCGCGCGCAGCAAGGCCGGCAGCGCGATGGCGACGCCGTCCAGCGTGCCGGTTTCGGATTTGGCGGCGCGCTCGCGCGCCTTGACGACCTCCCAGTCGCGGGTCTGCTGGGCGGCGGTCTTGTCGCGTGACTGATCTCCGAACACATGCGGATGGCGCGCCACCATCTTGTCGCTGATCGCATTGGCCACGTCGTCGAAATCGAACAGCCCGCCGTCCTGCGCGATCTGGGCGTGAAACACCACCTGCAACAGCAGATCGCCCAGTTCGGCGCGCAACTCGCCCATGTCGCCGCGCGCGATGGCGTCCGCGACCTCATAGGCCTCCTCGATCGTATAGGGGGCGATGCTTGCGAAATCCTGTTCGATATCCCAGGGGCATCCTGTATCGGGGTCGCGCAAGGCGCGCATGATGGCGCGCAGGCGGGGCATCCCGCCTTTGGGGTCATGTATGAAATCGTCGGGCATTGCACAGGTCCGGTGTTTGAGGTTCACTCAAGAGTGCCGGGCTGAATGAGAGGAGTCCACCCATGACCGTGATCGACCCGACCGCCGGTCCGGATCCCGACAGGCAGACCTGGCACCGCCACCGGGCGGTGTCGCCCGCGCAATGGTTTGCGGTAGCGCCCGCGCAATGGTTTGCGGTATCGCCCGCGCACTGATTTCAACGACGCGGCCGCCCTCAGGGGGGCGCTCAACACAACCGACCTTCGGAAAGGCAGCACGACATGGGACTGGAAGACGCAAGCAGCCAGGTGGATCAGGCATTCACACGCGAAGATCTGCGCGGCCTCAGCTTTGAGAACACATTCGGCGGGGCGACATCGTTTCTGCGCCGCAAATACACCAAGGATCTGCGCGGCGTCGATATCGCCGTGACCGGCGTGCCCTTCGATCAGGCGGTGACCAACCGCCCCGGCACACGGCTGGGCCCGCGAGCCATCCGCGAGGCGAGCGCGCTGCAAACCGCCGACACGCCCTATGGCTGGGATTACGACGCGCTCGAGACGCTGCGCATCATAGATTACGGCGATATGGCGTTCGATTATGCCATGGTCTCGGGCTTTCCCGACCTGCTGAGCGCGCATATCCGGGGGATACTGGCGGCGGATGTGGCCAGCGTGGTTCTGGGCGGGGATCATTACATCAGCTTTCCCATCCTCAAGGCCTATGCCGAAAAATACGGCCCCCTGGCGCTGCTGCATTTCGATGCCCATACCGACACCTGGCAGGATGACAACATGGAGCGGATCGACCATGGCACGATGTTCTACAAGGCGATCAAGCTGGGGCTGATCGACCCCGCGCGCTCGGTTCAGGTGGGGATCCGCACCACCGTGCCCGATCCGATGGGGATGAACATCATCGATGCGCGCGAAGTGCATGAACGCGGCCCGGCCGAGACGGTGAAAAGGATCAAATCCATCCTGGGTGACGCCCCCACCTATCTGAGTTTCGACATCGACGCGCTTGATCCGGCCTTTGCGCCGGGCACCGGCACGCCGGTCTGGGGGGGCCTCACATCAGCGCAGGTGTCGATCATGCTGCGCGATCTGGCCGGGATCAATCTGAAGGGCGGGGATATCGTCGAAGTCTCGCCGCCCTTTGACACGACGGGGGCCACGGCCATCGCGGGGGCACATGTGGCGACCGCCCTGATCTGCCTGCTTGGTTGGCGCGCCCATGCCGGCGGTGGCAGTTGAGTATTTTTGCAAAGAAGAAGGGCAGGCGGCGATTTCGGGGGGCGAGTTTGGAGAGGCCAGTTTCGGGAGATCAGTTTCGTGAGGTGAGGGCGGCGAGGGTGGGGGCCAGATCGCCGTAGCCGGTGAAGCGGTATTCGTAACCGAGCCCGAGGCGGCGGGCGCAGTCCTCGGCCTTGGCGCGCAGGGCCGGGTCGTCGGTCTGGGCCTGATAGACAAGTGTCGTGTAATTGCCGAACATCATGTCGCGCAGTTCGGGGTGGCGGTCCAGCCCCATGGGTTTCCACACGAAGGCGTCGAATTGCTTGACCAGGAAATCGGTGAGGTAGAAGGCGGTGATCTCATCGCCATGCGCGGCGAAGGCGTCATTTCCCTCGTAGAAGGAATAGCAATGCGGGCCGGGCACCATCTGCACGCCGAGTTCGGCGCATTTGGCCGCCAGCTGGCCGCCGGTGCCGCAATCGGCATAGACCACGAAGATCTGCTCATAGGTGTCGCGGTTTTCCAGCACGGTGCGTTCGACGTTTTCGGTGATCTTGTCCGGGTAGAGGTGATAATTCGCCGGCAGGCAGGTCAGCGTCATGTGAGTCCAGCCGTTGAGCTTGATCAGCGCGAGGATCTCGCGCGCGAGCGCCCCGCAGGCGATCAGCAGGATGCGCCCGTTGCGCGCGCCGGTCTCAAAGCCCTGATGCGTCAGGATGTCGTCGCTGGGAAGGGGCAGTGTCATGTCTGTGTCCTTGTCTCGAAAGACCAACGGCCCGCGCAAGGCGGGCCGTATCAACCTTGCGCGCGCGCAGGGAAAGCTCAGCCCGTGGCGCCCTGGTTATGCTTGCGGCTCATGAATTCCTTGGCGGTTTCCACGGCGACGGCGGCGTCGCGGCAATAGGCGTCGGCACCGATGGCGCGGCCGAATTCCTCATTGAGGGGGGCGCCGCCGACCAGCACGACATAGTCGTCGCGGATGCCCTGTTCGGTCATCGTGTCGATCACCACCTTCATGTAGGGCATGGTCGTGGTCAGCAGGGCCGACATGCCGAGGATGTCGGGGGCCTCGGAGTTGAGGGCCTCGAGGTAGTTTTCGACCGGGTTGTTGATCCCCAGATCGACCACTTCGAAACCGGCCCCTTCCATCATCATCGACACGAGGTTCTTGCCGATGTCGTGGATGTCGCCCTTGACCGTGCCGATCACCATCTTGCCGACGCGCGGCGCGCCGGTTTCGGCCAGAAGCGGCTTGAGGATGGCCATGCCGCCCTTCATCGCGTTGGCGGCCAGAAGCACCTCGGGGACGAACAGGATGCCGTCGCGGAAATCCTTGCCGACGATGGTCATGCCGCCGACCAGGGCCTTGGTCAGGATGTCATAGGGGGTCCATTTGCGTTCCAGCAGGATGTTCACGCCCTCTTCGATCTCTTCCTTGAGACCGTCATAGAGGTCGTCGAACATCTGTTGGACCAGTTCCTCGTCATCCAGTTCCGACAGGATGATGTCTTCTTCTTCCGACATGGATGGCTCTCCATTGCTGTGCGGGCGCGCAGGCCGCCGCGGTGTTGTTGTGTCTCAGCTTTCGTCAATTTGTCGCCCGGGCACTTGGCGAATTGCGACATTGGCCGCTCTGCTTCCGACTTATAGGCGGTATTGGGGTGTATGGTAACGCCGGATCGCCATTCCGGAGCGGAATAATCTGCATGATGTTTATGGGGTTAATGCATGTGCCCGCCCGGAAATGCGCCCGGATATGCGCCCGGAAGGGGCGGCGCGCGCTGCGCCGGCCCCGGAATTGCGTTTCGTGACGGTCTCAGCCGCGCCGGCCGCGTTTGGTGCGGCGCGGGCCGGGATCATCGGCACCGGTGCCATCCACGGCCGAGGAAAACCCGCCGAGGATCTCGGTGATCTGATCGAGCGTCGGGCGGGGGCCGCGCGGGCGGGTTTCCAGCGCCTCGCGCATTTTCGACAGATGTTCGGGCATGGTGCCGCAGCAGCCGCCGATGATCAGCGCCCCGGCGTCGCGCGCGAGGCAGGCATATTCGGCCATGAGGTCCGGCGTGCCGTCATAATGGATATGCCCGTCGACGTATTTCGGGATGCCGGCATTGCCCTTGGCAATGATCGGACGTTCCGAGCCATGCGCGGCAAAGCCGAGCACCGTGCGCATCAGATCCGAGGCGCCGACGCCGCAATTGGCCCCGTAGGCCAGCGGCGGGTTGTCCAGTTTTTCGACCATTTCGGCCATGCCGGATGAGGTCATGCCCATCATGGTGCGCCCGGCCGTATCGAAACTCATCGTGCCGACCCAGGGCATCCCGGCCAGGCCGAAGGCCTCGGCGGCGGCGCGGTATTCTTCGGGGGCCGAGATGGTCTCGAGCCAGAGCACATCCGCGCCCCCGGCCTTGAGCCCTTCGGCCTGTTCATGAAACATCTCGACCGCGACTTCGTGGGTCAGCGTGCCCATCGGGGCCATGATCTCGCCGGTGGGGCCGACCGAACCGGCGACGGCGACGTCGCGCCCGGCGGTGTCGGCCACTTCGCGGCCCAGTTCCGCCGAGATGCGCGACAATTCGAACGCGCGTTTCTGAGCGCCGTGCAGTTTCAGGCGCGAGGCATTGCCGCCAAAGGAATTGGTCAGGAACACATCGCTGCCCGCGTCCACAGCGCCCTTGTAGAGGCGCGTGATGCGGTCGGGATGCTGTTCGTTCCACATTTCCGGGGCGTCGCCCGATTGCAGGCCCATGTTGAACAGGTTGGTGCCTGTGGCCCCGTCGGCCAGAATCCAGTCACGGGTGTCGAGTAGCTTGATGAAAGTGTTGGTCATGAGGGGCAATCCTGAGTTTGGATGCGGTCTTGTCTCATTTTAGCGGGCCACACGCAAATTCATATATGTCGCGGAGGTGATGCGGGCCATGATCCGGGCCATCATGCGGGGCAGGGCGCGCGCAAATGCAAAAGGCGCGCCCCGGCGGGGCACGCGGCGTTCAGAGTTCGCTCATCAACTGGGCTTTGGCCACGGCCAGCAATTCGTCCATCTTGGCGCGTATGGTGTCGGCATCGGCGCGGTCGCCCAGATCACCCGCGACCTTGCGCACCACGTCCTCGTGGCCGGCTTCTTCGAAATCGGCCTTGACCACTTCGCGCGCATAGGCATCGGCATCCTCGCCCGTCTTGCCCAGCAGGTCGGCGGCCCACAGACCCAGCAGCTTGTTGCGGCGGGCTTCGGCCTTGAATTTCATTTCCTCGTCATGGGCAAACTTGTTTTCAAAGGCGTTCTTGCGTTCATCGAATGTGGTCACGGGGGCGCTCTCCTCGGCGGGCGTTTCAGTTATGTATAGATATGCAACTCCCGCCCGTTAATCGCAAGACCCGTCGCGCCACCTTGCGGGTGGGCGGTGCATGACGTATGAGGACGCAACACCAATTGGGGGTGCGCCCCCCGCTGAGCGATGGAGAGATCATGGCACGGGGCAAGAAAATCTACGATGGCAAGGCGAAAACCCTTTATGAAGGGCCGGAGCCGGGGACCATCATCCAGTATTTCAAGGATGACGCGACCGCCTTCAACGCCCAGAAAAAGGACGTGATCGACGGCAAGGGGGTGCTCAACAACATCCTGTCGGAATATTTCATGACCGGGCTGAACCTGATCGGCGTTCCCACCCATTTCCTGAAACGTCTGAACATGCGCGAGCAACTGGTGCGCGCCTGTGAGATCATCCCGCTCGAGGTGATCGTGCGCAACTATGCCGCAGGCACCATGGCAAAACGTCTGGGCATGGAAGAGGGCACGCAACTGCCGCGCCCGATCGTGGAATACTGCCTCAAGGACGATTCCCTTGGCGACCCGCTGGTCACCGAAGAGCATATCGCCGCCTTTGGCTGGGCCAGCCAGCAGGACATGGATGACATCCTCAGCCTTGCGCTGCGGGTCAATGATTTCATGGCGGGCGTGATGTATGGCGTCGGGATCAAGCTGATCGATTTCAAGATCGAGATCGGCCGCGTCTATGAAGGCGATTACCAGCGCCTGATCGTCGCGGATGAGATCAGCCCCGACAGCTGCCGCCTCTGGGATATCGAGACCGGGCAGAAGCTGGACAAGGACGTGTTCCGCCGCGACCTGGGCAGTCTGACGGACGCCTATACCGAGGTGGCCAGACGGCTGGGTGTTCTGCCCAAGGGGGCCACGCCGATGGCACGCCCGACCTTGATCAACTGAGGCAGTTCGCGATATTGCCCGATCACGGCACGATATCTGAATTCCATATGGCCCCGAGGGGGGCCGCAAACGACCTGAGACAAGGGATAAGCATATGAAAGCGCGTGTGCATGTCATGCTGAAAAACGGTGTTCTGGACCCGCAGGGCGAGGCCGTGCGCCATGCCCTTGGCAGTCTGGGCTTCGAGGGCGTCAAGGCCGTGCGCCAGGGCAAGGTGATCGAACTGGATCTGGCCGAGACCGACGCCGACGCCGCCCGCACGGCCGTGAACACCATGTGCGAAAAGCTGCTCGCCAATACGGTGATCGAAAGCTATTCGGTGGAGATCGTCTGATGCACGCGGCGGTCATCGTTTTTCCGGGCTCGAACTGCAATCGTGACCTCGCGGTCGCGTTCGAGCGGGCCGGGGCGAAGGTTTCGATGGTCTGGCACAAGGACACGGATCTGCCCGCAGGGGTGGATCTGATCGGGGTGCCGGGCGGATATTCCTTTGGGGATTACCTGCGCTGTGGCGCGATCGCGGCCAATTCCCCGATCAGCCGCTCGATCATCGCCCATGCCGGGCGCGGCGGGTATGTCCTCGGGATCTGCAACGGGTTTCAGGTGCTGACCGAAACCGGCGTTCTGCCGGGGGTTCTGCTGCGCAATGCGGGGCTGAAATACATCTGCAAGCCGGCGGATCTGACGGTCGTGACCAGCGATTCGGCGTTCACGTCGAATTATGAGGCCGGCAGCCGGGTGCGGATGGCGATCGCCCATCACGACGGCAATTATTTCGCGGATGCCGACACGCTTGCGCGGTTGCGCGATGAGGACCGGATCGCGTTTCGCTATTGCGACAATCCCAACGGGTCGCTGGATGATATCGCCGGAATCCTGTCGCAGAACCGGCGGGTTCTGGGCATGATGCCCCATCCCGAGCGCATGGCCGAGCCCTCGCATGGCGGCACCGACGGGGCGGCGATGTTTACCGGGCTGGTCGATCAGATTGTCCACGCCTGATCCGGCGTCCCAACCTGCGACTGCACGCTTGAGACACTGCGCGCGCGCGCGTATCCTGATTGCATGAGCGTTCAGACCACATCGGTTCCGAGCAAGCGCACCCGCACCACCGGGCTGCGCGTGCGCATCGCGCTGATCGCGATGACGGCCATGGCGATCGCGATCGTGTTCGTCACCAACCGCCTGCTGACCGACCGCTTTACCGAAACCACCCGCAACCGGGCCGAACTGCGCCTTGTGCTCTATTCCGGCAACCTGCTGAGCGAATTGCGCCAGAACGCCATCGTGCCGCAGCTATTGGCGCGCGATCCGTCGCTGATCGCGGCGCTGAATTCGGGGGATTACGCGCAGTCCACATTGCGGCTGATTTCGTTCCACAAGGAGATCGGCGCGGCGTCGCTGACCCTGCTGGACAAGGACGGGCGCACCGTGGCCTCGACCGACCGCAACTCATTGGGCCAGACCCACCGCCAGGCCGCTTACTACGTCGATGCGCTACGATCAAAAGATACGGTTTTCAAGGTGTTGCAGAACGAAGCTGGCGGATATGACTTTTACTATGCGCGCCGCATCGAAAGCCAGAACAACCTGGTCGGCGTCATCCTCGTGGCGGTCGATCTGCGCAAATACGAGCGCGCCTGGGCCGGCATTTCCGACGCGGTCTTCGTCACCGACAGCGAGGGCACGATCATCCTGTCCACCGAGTCGCGCTGGCGCGGGCTGAGCGAAGAGGAGGCGCTGCAACAGGAATCGGTCAGCAGCGCGATCGAGCGCGCCATCCAGGCGACCGCCGACTGGACCACGCTGCCGGCGGATGCCTATCTGCGCGGCGAGGCGGTGATGCGGGTCGGCGGGCGTATCGCGTTTCGCGGCTGGCGCATCGCCAGTTTCACGACCTACACCAGCATCCGCGAAAAAGTGAACGGATTTCTTGCGCTCGAGATCATGGGCTTTGCGATTCTGCTGGCGCTGGCGTTCTATTTCATGAACCGCAAGACGGCCGTGCGCATGGCATTGTTCCAGCGCGAATCGGCAGAGCTTCGCGCATTGAACGTGCGCCTGCAGCGGGAAATCGCCGAACGTGTCCGCGTGCAGGAGAACCTTGCCGTGGCCGAACAGACCCTTGCCCAAAGCTCGAAACTGGCGGCCCTGGGTGAGATGTCGGCAGCGGTCAGCCATGAGTTGAACCAGCCGCTGGCGGCAATGAAAACCTATCTGGCGGGCGCGCGCCTGCTGCTGACGCGCAACCGCCCCGACGAGGCGTTGTCGTCCTTTCAGAGGATCGACGACCTGATCGAGCGGATGGGCGCGATCACCAAGCAGCTCAAGTCCTATGCGCGCCGCAGCGGAGACAGCTTTGAGCCTGTAAACATGGGACATTCCCTAGCCTCGTCACTGGCGATGATGGAGCCGCAACTGCGTCAGCGCAAGGTGGTGATCAACCGCATCCTGCCCGATGAACCGGTGATGGTGATGGCGGATCGGTTGCGCATCGAACAGGTGATGATCAACCTTCTGCGCAATGCGATGGACGCAACACAGGGCGTGGCCGACCCCGAGATCGACATCGTGCTGGCGGCAGGTGAGACGGCGATGCTGACGGTGCGCGACAACGGCCACGGGATCGACGATATCGAGAACCTTTTCGAGCCGTTTTACACAACCAAGCAACCCGGCGACGGGGTGGGGCTGGGTCTTGCCATTTCTTCGGGGATCGTGAACGACCTAGGCGGGCGCCTGACGGCGCGAAATGGTGCAGGCGGGGGGGCTGTATTTGAAGTGCAGCTACCTATCTTGCCTGTAGAGACTCGTGCAGCGGAGTAAGCAGACATGGCCAATGCGATGAAGATTGCGATTGTGGACGACGAAAAGGACATGCGTCAGTCGATCAGCCAATGGCTGGCGCTGTCGGGCTATGACACCGAAACATTTGCCTGCGCCGAAGACGCGCTGAAAAAGCTGGGGCCGGATTATCCGGGCATCGTGGTGACCGACATCCGGATGCCGGGCATGGACGGGATGCAGTTCCTGAAGAAACTGATGGGCGCGGACAGCACGCTGCCGGTGATCATGATCACCGGCCATGGCGATGTGCCCATGGCGGTCGAGGCGATGCGCGTCGGGGCCTTTGATTTCCTTGAAAAACCGTTCAACCCGGATCGCATGACCCAGCTGGCCAAGAAGGCCACCAATGCGCGGCGCATGACGCTGGACAACCGCGCGCTGCGGCGTGAATTGTCCGATGGCGGGCAGTTGATGAAAAAGCTGATCGGCTCATCCCCGGTGATGGAGCGTCTGAAAGAGGACATCCTGGATCTGGGGCAGGCGGATGGCCATGTCCTGATCGACGGCGAAACCGGCACCGGCAAGACACTGGTCGCGCATGCGCTGCATGCGGTGGGCGCGCGCGCGGGCAAGAAATTCGTGCTGCTGTCCTGCGCGGGTCAGGATGAGACCACGCTGATGAAGCGTCTGTTCGGCCCGATGAACCCCGAGGACACGCAATTGCCCGCCGTCGAAGAGGCGCGCGGCGGCACGCTGGTCCTTGAGGATATCGAGGCGCTGAGCGATGCCGGGCAGGCCCGTCTGCTGAGTTTCGTCAACGAAGAGGGCACGCCGCCCGAAACCAGGATCGTCGCCATCTCGAACCTTCAGGATGAGGGCAAGACCAGCGAGGATGTCCTGCGCTCGGACCTGTTTTACCGGCTGGCGGCGCTGCGCATCACCGTGCCGCCGCTGCGCCAGCGCGGTGAGGACATGCTGACGCTGTTCACCCGCTTTGCCGACCAGTTCGCCGATGATTACGGCTGTGACGCGCCGCAGGTCAGCGCGCAGGAGGCCGCGCAGCTGTTGCAGGCCCCCTGGCCCGGCAATGTGCGCCAGCTGATCAACGTGGCCGAGCGCGCGGTGCTGCAATCGCGCCGCGGCAGCGGCACCATCGTGTCCCTGCTGATGTCGGATCATCAGGACATGCAGCCGGTGATGACCACCGAGGGCAAGCCGCTCAAGGAATATGTCGAGGCCTTCGAGAGGATGCTGATCGACAACACCATGCGCCGCCACAAGGGCAGCATCGCGGCGGTGATGGACGAATTGTGCCTGCCGCGCCGGACGCTGAACGAAAAGATGGCGAAATACGGGTTGCAACGGTCGGATTATCTGTGACGCGGCGCGCCGAATGGGCGGAGCGGTCATTTTGCCCATTGTCATTTTGGGCCCCAACCCCTTACTGTGAGGAACGGGTCTCACGCGATTTGTCGTCCTGACCCGAGAGTTTCGCTGGCCCAGACATCGCCAGGATAAGTATCCGGCGCATCTGGACAGACCGATTGGACCCTGGAAACGGGGTCATACGCACACCTGAGCCCTGGAATCCGGGATGTTCAGGTCCTGAATGGGTGCCCTGACGGGTGCCGGAGAAGAACCGCGATGAAGCGCGCGAGAGTGAACATAAATCAGCGCAGGGCCCTTTCGGGCACCTGCCTGTTCTCGTGTGCAGTCGCCTTTATCAGACGTCCCCCGCAGATGCCCGCCCCACCGGGGCGCGTGATAGTGCCGGGATGCACACGGAAATCATGGCTAAAAAAATGCTTATCGATGCCACCCACGCGGAGGAAACCCGCGTCGTGGTGGTGGATGGAAACAAGGTTGAGGAATTTGATTTTGAATCCGAAAACCGACGCCAGCTTGCTGGCAATATCTACCTAGCAAAGGTAACGCGCGTCGAGCCGTCCTTGCAGGCGGCGTTCGTGGATTATGGCGGAAACCGTCACGGATTCCTCGCCTTTTCGGAAATTCACCCCGATTACTATCAGATTCCCGTCGCTGACCGCGAGGCGCTGATGGAAGAAGAGCGCGCCTATGCCGAAGCGACGAAGGCGCGCGAGGAGGAAGACTCCAAGTCAAAGTCCAAACGCCGCTCACGCGGGGGGCGCAGCCGCTCGAAGGCGGAAAAGACCACCAGCGATGACGCGGTGGAAACATCCGATGATGTGACATCCGAAATCTCGGGGATGGAAACGATCGACTTCGACGCGAATAGCGAAGAGGGCAGTTCGCCGATGGAGCGGGTTGCGGAAACCCCCGTGGAAGAGCCCGAGAACGGCGATTCCGACGCGCGCCACGTAAAAGATGACGATGATCACGACGACGATGATAACGGCGATGACGATCACGACGACAATGATCATGACGATGATGATCACGACGATGACGATGACGACGATGATGATGACGACAATGGCGATGACGATCAGGGTTCTGACGCCACCGACAAGGATGATTCGATCGAGACCGTCGCCGACGAAGACGCCCCCGATGACATCCGCCCGCCGCGCAAACCCCGTCCGCGCCGCTACAAGATCCAGGAAGTCGTCAAGGTCCGTCAGATCCTGCTGGTGCAGGTCGTCAAGGAAGAGCGCGGCAACAAGGGCGCGGCGCTGACCACCTATCTCAGCCTTGCGGGCCGCTATTGCGTGCTCATGCCCAACACCGCGCGCGGTGGTGGCA
>CAKSUL010000022.1 GCA_934501475.1 uncultured Roseovarius sp.
AACGGGATGGAGCGCGCCGAGATCAACGCGCTTGAGGCGCAGCTGAAGGCGGGCGTCGATCAGATCAACGCGACGTCCGGTGGCGCGGCCTTCGGCACCGGCACCGGCCAGGCGGGCGGCGCGGCCATGCAGGGCGGGACCCTGCGCAGCGGGGCCGATGCCAGCAGCGCTGACAAGGCCCGCGATCCCGGCGTTGAAATCAAGCGCACCCAGATGCAAGGCAAAGGGTGCCTGACCAACCGCACCGGCCTGTGCGCGGTCGCGCAATAAGGCCTTTTGCGCGCCGGTGACGGCATTGCGCGTCGGTTTTGTCACGTCTTAGGTCGGCTGTGCTGCGCGCCGCCTCGCAGGCATGATAAAACCCCAGACAACATATACCCTGAGAGAGTCGCAGCACATGAAAACCCAAGTCAAAGCTCTTGTCGTCGGCGGTGGTGCCGTCGGAACCTCCATCGCCTATCATCTGGCCCGCGCCGGATGGGAGGACGTGATGCTGCTTGAGCGCGATGAGTTGACATCCGGCTCGACCTGGCACGCGGCGGGCCTCCTGCCGCTGTTCAACATGTCCTACGCGACGACCCATATCCACAAATACTCGGTCGAGTTCTACAAATCCCTTGAGGCCGAAACCGGTCTCAACGCGGGCTTTGCGGTGGTGGGCAACCTGCGCATGGCCCAGACCGACGCGCGCATGGATGAATATCGCCTCTATGCCTCGACCGCCGAGACCTGCGGCGTGCCTTACGTCTGGATGACGCCCGACGAGATCAAGGAAAAATGGCCGCTGATCCGCACCGAGGATCTGAAAGGCGCGCTGTATCACAACACGGATGGCTATATTAACCCCGCCGATGTCACTCAGGCGATGGCCAAGGGCGCGCGCCAGCGTGGCGTGATGATCGAGCGCAAATGGCAGGCCGACGCGTTCCACTGGAATGGCGACGCGTGGGAGGTGACCTGCTCCAAGATGGTGGAAAAGGGCGGCAATCTGGTGCCCTCGGATGAGCAGATCGTCATCACCGCCGAGCATGTGGTGACGGCCTCAGGCAACCACGCGCAGCGCACCGCCAGGATGCTGGGCATCAAGATCCCGGCGATCCCGGTCGAACATCAGTTCATCGTGATGGATTCCGACCCGGCGCTGGTCGCGTATCGCAAGGCGGGCGGGCAGGAACACCCGGTCATCCGTGACGCCGACGCGCAAAGCTATGTGCGCGAGGAGCGCGGCGGCTGGATTCTGGGCGTCTATGAGAAAAACGCGCCGGCGGTGTTTGAACATGGCGTGCCGGAATCGTTCCGCGCCGACCTGTTCCCGCTCGATCTGGAGCGGATCGAGGCGCAATATATGGCGATGATCCACCGCATCCCGTCCTGCGAGGAATCGGGTCTCAAGGATGATTTCAACGGCCCGATCTGCTACACGCCGGACGGCAACCCGCTGGTCGGTCCCGCGCCGGGGCTGCGCAACATGTGGCTGGCCGAGGGGTTCAGCTTTGGCATCACTGCCGCCGGCGGCACCGGCTATTACCTGGCGCAGATGATGGTGGACGGCGAGGCCGAGATCGACATGGCCAGCCTTGACCCGAAACGCTATTCATCGAACTGGATGACCACCGAATTCGCCGCGCGCAAGAATGAAGAGTGCTACGACCACGTCTATATCCTGCACCACCCGGATGAGGAACGCCCGGCCTGCCGCCCGCTGCGCACCGCCCCCGCCTATGACCGCCAGAAGGCGCGCGGCGCACAGTTCGGCTGGGTCAACGGATGGGAGCGGCCGAATTACTACGGCCCCGTCGATGCGCCCGAATCCTTCGATCACGACGCGCGCAGCTTCCGCCGGGGGGGCTGGTGGCAATATGCCGTGGACGAGGCCAGGGCGATCCGCGAGGGCGTCGGCCTGATCGACGCCACGGCGTTTTCCAAACATGTCGTCAAGGGCCCCGGCGCGACCGCGTTCCTTGACTGGTTCACCTGCAACAAGCTGCCGAAAGTGGGCCGGATCAACCTGACCTACGCGCTGACCGCGCATGGCACGACGCGCACGGAATACACCATCGTGCGCAATGGCGAGAACAGCTATTACCTTGTCTCGGCCGGGGCCTGGACGGAATATGACGCCGATTACCTGCGCAAGGCAGCCGAGGATATGGCCCCCCAATTTGGCTATATCGAGATCCAGGACGTGACCACGCAATGGGGCGTCTTTGCCATCGCCGGGCCGAAATCGCGCGATGTGTTGAACTCGGTGATCAAGGATGCCGACCCCGAAACGGCGCTGTCCAACAAGCGTTTCCCGTGGCTGAGTGCGCGCCAGATCGAACTGGGCATGTGCCCGGTCAACGCCATCCGCGTCGCCTATACAGGTGAGCTGGGATGGGAGTTGCACCACCCGATCGAGATGCAGAACTACCTGTTCGACCTGCTGGAGACGGCGGGCGCGCCGCATGGGATGAAACTGGTCGGGGGGCGCGCGCAGAACTGGCTGCGGCAGGAAAAATCCTATCGCGCCTTCGGCAACGAGTTGGGCCGTGACGCGACCCCGCTTGAGGCCGATCTGCCGCGTTTTGTCGATCTCGACAAGGAGTTTCATGGCAAGGCCGCGATGGTGAAAACCGGCGTGCGCGCCAAATGCGCGACATTCCTGATCGACGGGCCGGATGACGCCGATCCCTGGGGGCGCGAGGTGCTTTATACCCAGGATGGTGAGCGGGTTGGCCGCCTGACCTCGGGTGGCTATTCGGTGGCCTTCGGCAAGAGCATCGGCATGGGCTATATCCGCCCCGAACTGGTGGTGCCGGGGACGGTGCTGAAGGTCAAGATCATGGACCAGCTCTGGAACGCGACCGTGACCGAGGACAGCCCCTATGACCCCAGGAACGAAGTCATCCGCAAGGATGGCTAAGGGCAGGGCCGCCGCATTTCGGGAGGGGGGCGGCGGCCTGAATGTGTGGACCCATGGAGCGGCCTGAAGCGTTGCGAGTTTGGCTTGAGACACAGCCTTGACCTGAGCCGCCTTAAGCGCCTGAAACGCTGACGTGTCTCCTACGACAGGCTATCAACCAGAGGTTTTCGGTTCTTGGAGTGCCTCGACGCAAGGGCCGTCACCTGACGGCCCTTGGCCGGCATGAGGCGCGCGGGTTTCGGCGCGCCCTCGCCGTCGGCCAGTTCAGGAAACAGATAGATGATTTCCTCGACGGCCTCAGCTCCCAAACCGGTGAGCGCCTGGCGACCCGGATAAAGGCTTTCGGTTGCGGCACCTTCCGAGAACAGGATTTCGTGCCGGGCGAAAAGCAGGTGGATATAAGTGACCTCGGTCGCATCCTCGACGATATCAATTCCATCCATCCCAACCAGCTTGTGGGCTGGAATCAGCACTTCTGACGTGTTGAACATCCGCCTTGCAATATTCGAGCGGGCTAGCACCCGGTGTTGACGCGACACGATCAGGTCGCGCGTGGGAAGGCCATTCCCCAACGCTCCGACAGAGATACGCACCGGCCTCAGCTTTGGGTTGGCGCTCAGTTCGTCACGATTGACGGTGCGCGACCCGATCCAGCGGATCGGTTGTTCGCCGTGATCCAGCGTGGTCACCATATCGCCCACTTTCAGATCCTCGATGGCAACCGGGCCCGCCGCCGTGGTGATCAGCGTTCCACTGGTAAAGCAAACGACCTGTTCGATTTCGAAGGAATCGACCTTGCCAATATCTGAGTTCGGGCCGATCCTGATGGAATCGTCGCCTTTTCCGCCATCAATCTTGCCTATGGTTGCGTTTGCGCCAATCGTGACGTTGTCGTCGCCTTTTCCGGTTTCGATTTTTTCAATGGTTGCGTTCGGGCCGATGCTGACGGTGTCATCGCCGTCCTTGGTCTTGATGTCTTTGATGGATGCGTTTGCGCCGATCGTGATGACGTCGTCACCGTCTTCGGTATTGAGGCTCTTGTTCATGGTGAAGTCGTCACCGGCGGTAAACGTATCGACGCCGTCTTCCGAGCCATCGTATTTGTCGAGCGTTACCCCATTGCCCGCATTCAGGGTGACGGAGTCAGCATCTTTCGCATCTATGGAAGTTCTGCCCAAATCCACATCGTCGCTGATGTTGATCGTGGGATTGAGGTCGTCGTCGAACGTGACTTTCAGCTTGTTGGCATTGCTTTGCTCGAACCTGACCTCGAAAGACGTGGAGGACCCGCTGGCGGATTCAAACTCGATATCATCGTCGGCCGTCGGATCGACGATGAACACGTCGCCGTCATTGACCTCGATCGTTTCGCCCGCGTTGATTTCATTCGGACCAAGGGGATCCTTGTCCTCTGAGACGATGATATAAGTTGCCATTATCGGTCCTGCCTGTTTATCCGCCGATGCGATGCGTCGTGACGGGAACCTGACTGCTCATCTTTTATTTTTCTTAAAGATAACATTTGGTTATGGGGTGGTCAACGCGCCCCAAACTTGCGTTGTTCAAACATGGTTGATGTCGGGCCAAGGGTCTGCCCTGACAGCCGACGTCTGGGCGCTTGCCGGGAATTGGTGCCTTGTTCAACAAAGCATGCCGTCAGATGTTAACTGCAAACGAGTCAGGAGTCCGCCATCCCGCGAAACCGCGGGTTTCATCGGCCAAATCCCGCCCAGAACTGGTGGTGCCGGGGACGGTGCCGAAGGACAGGGTCATGGGCCAGCCCTGGACCGCGACCGTGACCAAGGACAGCCCCTATGATCCCAGGAACGAGGTGATCCGCAAGGACGGTTGAGGGCAGGACCTTCGCGCGGCTTGTGTTGGGAGCATAGTGCAAATGTCTGTAATGAGCCCAAACTGTCAGATGCTGCACGCAACACGAATAACGCTTTGCCTACTTTGCGGTCATTTGAAAGAAATTGTCAGACGACTGGTCTGACAGGATGGGACCAACTATGTTACAAGTTTTTCGGGAATGATTGGTGTGTGACGCAGCCAAGCATTGCATCAACGAGCAACTTCGTTACCCTACAAGATGACGTAGGTAAGTGGTTCTGCCTCCGCATCCCTTTTTGAACTTGTTCAAGGCGCGCACATTGATGCCCCACTGTATTGATAGATCAACTGCCGCAGGATTGATTTCGGCAGTTGCCATATTAACCAGTAGCATAGCGAAGGCCGACGTTCGGTTTGAATTGACTGATTACCATGCAACAGTGTGGCTTTCCGGAGAGATAAAGAGTTCTGACGCAAGGATGATTACCGCATTTATTGACGCCTTGCCATCCAATCTCGCAAGAAATCCGGGAGTAATTCTTGATAGCAGTGGGGGCAGTGTCGCGGCTGCGATGGCAATTGGTCGGCTGCTTCGTAAGCATCAAGCGAAGGTCCTTCTTGATCGAGAGGCTTCATGTGTCAGTAGCTGTACTTTGGTTTTGGCGGCAGCAACTACCAGAATGGTGTATGGAAAGGTCGGCGTACATCGACCATACTACGACCTCGGTCCCGACGAAGAACGTGTTACTCCGAAGGCCATTCGGGAGATGCTTGATCAAGTGGGCGTCTATCTAGACGAAATGAACATTCAGCCCTCGCTTTTTGAGATGATGGTAAGCACGGCACCCGAAGATGTGAGGTATTTGAACGACGACGAAATCGTCTTCTTATTTCCTTTGTACGATCCGATTTTCGAGGAATCCGAAGTCGGAAGACAAGCCCAAGCTTTCGGTATATCAACAGTGGAGTACCGCCAGCGCAAAATGGAAGCTGACGCGACTTGTCCTGCCGCCGACATTTCAACGGTTGACGGGTTAGAAGAGAATTTGGACTGTAGAGCAGCAGTTATGTGGGCTACGACACCAACGATTTATTATGAGCGATATTCAGCTTGGCGAGAGTTCTGTGACGCCACAACGCGAGAGCAATGCAAAGAGCATCGGAAAGAATTCCTAGCGGGGCAACGTTCAAGATAGTGTTGTGATCAACTGAGTAAATTTCCGAAAGCCATCTATCTACAGGTGATCCCGTAGGCGATCCTTCAAGGGATTCGCCCAACAGCAGCAAAGGGTGGGTAGTGAACCTTGGAGCGGACAAGGCGAAGGGCGGGTATGTCCAGCACAGCGGTCATCAAGCCTCGGTGGGAAAGGTTCGTTGTATCGCCATGGTCCAACCTTGCCTCACCCCCCCTTCATATACGGCATCAACACAACCTCGCTGTCCGGCTTCACCTCGGTGAACCATGAATTGCGATAGACCAGACCATCAACCGCGAGGGACACCCCGCGGTCGATCTGGGGTTTCAGCCCCGGATGTTTCGCAACCAAAGCGTCCAGCAACTCCTTGAAGTTGCGGGCTTCCACCTCGACCACGTCGTTGCCGTCCGCCAGGCTGCGCAGCGAGCCCCAGAGTTTGACGGCCACCATCGGCCTAGCCCTTTGCCATGATCGCCTTGAGGATCTTGGGCGGCGACATCGGCAATTCATGCAGGCGCACGCCCACGGCCCGGCTGACCGCATTGCTGAGCGCGGCCAGTGGCGGCACGATCGGCGTCTCACCGACACCGCGCACGCCGTAGGGGTGGCCCGGATTGGGGATTTCCAGGATCACCGTGTCGATATCGGGCAGGTCCGAGGCGACTGGCACGCGGTAATCCAGGAAGCCGGCATTCTGCAACGCGCCATCCTCGCCATATATATATTCCTCGTTCAGCGCCCAGCCGATGCCCTGCGCCGCGCCGCCCTGCATCTGGCCTTCGACGTAATCGGGATGCACGGCCTTGCCCGCGTCCTGAAACACCGTATAGCGCAGAACCTGCGTGGCCCCGGTTTCGGGATCGACCTCGACATCGGCCAGATGCACGCCAAAGCTGACGCCGGCGCCCTCGGCGTTCACCTCATGGTGTCCCGCGATCGGTCCGCCGGTCTCGAACGCGATGGCGGCGATTTCCTCGATGCTCATCGGGTCGAAATCACCGGCATTGGGGCCCGAGGGCTTGGCAAAGCCGTCCTCCCAGATCACCGCGTCCTCGTCGATGCCCCAGATCCTGGCAACGCGGGCACACATCACGCGGATCGCATCGCGCGCGGCCTCGATCGTGGCCAGTCCCACGGCAAAGGTCACGCGGCTGCCGTCGGTAATGTCGTTATGACCCAGTGAGTTGGTATCGGCGACGATGGTGCGCACCTTGTCATAGGGAATGCCCAGTTCCTCGGCGGCCATCTGGCTTATCGACGCGCGCGAGCCGCCGATATCGGGGTTGCCCTCGGTGATGCCGACAGTGCCATCCGCGTTCAGGTTCAGCGACACGCAGGTATTGCCGCCGAAGTTGAACCAGAACCCGCAGGACAGGCCGCGACCCTGATTTTCGCCCAGAGGCGCGTGATAATGCGGATGTTCCCTGGCGGCCTCAAGCGTGGCCAGCAGGCCGATCTGATCGAAGGTCGGCCCATAGGATGATTTGGTCCCCTCGCGCGCGGCGTTCTTCAGCCGCACCTGCAGCGGGTCCAGCCCCAGTTCCTGGCACAGTTCATCGACCACGCTTTCCACCGCATAGATCGCCATCGGCGCGCCGGGGGCGCGGTAGGCGGCCTCTTTGGGGCGGTTGGTCAGCACGCTCCAGCCTTGGGTGCGCACGGCGTCCAGATCATAGGCGGCAAAGGCGCTTTGGGCGCCCATGGCAATCGTGCCGCTGGGAAAGGCGCCGCCCTGATAGCGCAGCTGCGCGTCGGCGGCGGTGATGCGCCCGTCCTTGGTCATGCCGATACGGACGTCGATGGACGAGGACACGGTCGGGCCGGTGGCGCGGAAAATCTCGTCGCGCGACATCACCATCTTGACCGGGCGGCCCGCCTTGCGGCTGAGCGCCAGTGCCACCGGCTCCAGAAACACGGTGGTCTTGCCGCCGAACCCGCCGCCGATCTCCGACGCGGTGACGCGCAGCTGGCTGGCGCTGATCCCCAGCATGCCGGCGCACAGCTCGCGCACATGGTATTGCCCTTGCGTGCAGCACCACAGATCGCCCCGCCCGTCCGCGCCCATGGTGGCAAGGCAAGCGTGGGGCTCGATATAGCCCTGATGGGTGGCAGCGGTCTTGAAGCTGCGCTTGAATATCACGTCGGCGGCGTCGAACCCGGCATCCAGATCGCCATGGCCGAACTCGCAATAGGAGGTGACGTTCTCGGAGAGATCGCCGGCCACGGTTTCCTCCTTGCGCCCGTCCTGCACGATCGGCGCGCCGGGTTTCATGGCTTCGTCCACATCGGTCACATGGGGCAGGGGCGTGTAATCCACCTTGATCAGTTTCAGCGCTTCCCTGGCGGTGACCATGTCCTTGGCCGCCACCGCCGCCACCGCATGCCCATGATAGAGCGCCTTGCCGCGTGCCATGCAATTGTCCTGCGCATCGCGCACGCCCTGATCCTCGGGCAGGCCGAAATCGGCCGAGGTGACCACCGCCTTGACGCCGGGCAGCGCCAGCGCGGCGCTGGCGTCGATGCTGTTGATCATGGCATGGGCATGCGGGCTGCGTAGCACCAGACCATGCAGCATTCCGGGGACGGTGAAATCCGCGCCAAAGCGCGCCCGCCCCGTCACCTTGTCAAAGCCATCCGGGCGCGGCACGCGGGTGCCGACCACCTTGAATTCGGTTCTGGTCTTGTTGAGGACGTTCATTTCATGCCCCTCTCATTTCGGCGGCCGCGATCTGAACGGCCTTGATGATCTTGTCATAGCCCGTGCAGCGGCACAGGTTTCCGGCCAGCCAATAGCGGATTTCGCTGTCTGACGGGTCGGGGTTGCGCGCGAGCAGGGCCTTGGCGGCGACCAGGATGCCGGGGGTGCAGATCCCGCATTGCAGCGCCGCGTGGTCGATGAAACTCTGTTGCAGCGGGTGCAGGGTATCGCCCTTGGCCATGCCCTCGATGGTTTCGATCTCGCCGCCCTCGGCCTCGGCGCCCAGCACGAGGCAGGAACAGACCAGCCGCCCGTTCAGCATGACCGAACAGGCCCCGCAATCGCCGGTGCCGCAGCCTTCCTTGGCGCCCGACAGCCCGATCCGGTCGCGCAGCACGTCCAGCAGGGTTTCCTGGGGCGGGCAGACGAATTCAACCTCATCGCCATTAACTGTGGTGGATACATGTATGTTTTTCATGATTTTTCTCCGGCTCGGGAAAATGCAATGCGCGCGGCGCGGCTGGCCAGAACGCCGACCACCTGGGTGCGGAATTCGATCGTGCCGCGCTTGTCGTCGATCGGCGACGCGGCGGCGCGGCAGGCAGCGGCCAGCGCGTCCAGAACGGGCGGCTCAAGTTTGGTGCCGATGATGGTATCGCCAGCCTCGGGGACCAGACGTACCTTGGGGCCGACCGCGCCCAATGCGACGCGCGCGGCCTTGATCGTGCCATCGCCGGCCAGTTCCAGACTGACCCCGGCCGAGGCGACGGCGATATCCATTTCGGTACGCGGGATGAAACGCAGATAGGCATCTGATGCCGCGCCCGGGCGCGCCGGCAGGAAGACCGAGACGATGAATTCACCCGGTTTCAGCGATGTCTTGCCGGGCGAGACGGGAATGTCGGCGACCGGGCAATCGCGCTCACCGTCGGGGCCGATGATGCGCACCTGCGCATTGGCAGCGATCAGGGCCGGCACGCTGTCGGCGGCGGGCGATCCGTTGCACAGGTTGCCCACCATGGTGCAGCGCCCCTGCACCTGGGTCGAGCCGATCAGCTCGCACGCCTCGACCACACCGGGCCACAGCGCCCTGACGCCCTCATGTTCGCCCAGGTGCTGACCGGACACCGCCGCGCCGATGCGAAATCCGCCATCCTCGGCGGTGATGTCGCGCACGCCGTCCAGATGCTTGATGTCGATGATCATCTCGGGCGCGATCAGCCCCGATTTCATCTGCACCAACAGGTCGGTCCCCCCGGCCAGCACGCGCGCGCTGTTTGCGTTGGCAGCCAGCAGACCGGCGGCCTCGGCCGCAGTTTGCGGTTTCATGTATTGCATGTCGTTGCTCCATTCCCTGTCCGGTCGGTTGACGGCGCGCGCGGGGCCTGATCCAGCGCCCCGATCCCGTGCCGGCCTCTCTCTCACGCGTGAGTAAACCGGAAACGCGCCTGTCCTGCAATGGCGCGATTTCGGTTCCTCCGCCGCTTCCCGCCGATCCCTGCCGATCCCGGGCGCGCCATGGTCACCGGGTCCGGGGCGCGGTCTCATGCCGTCATGCGGTCATGCGGATCGTCACGGCCGCATCAGCCGTCCTTGCGCAGATCGCGCAGCACCTTCTGCATGGCGGTGATCATCGCGTCGCGCCGCGCCGATATCTCGGCGTGGCTGGCGCCGTGCGCGGCCTCTGCGGCCCCCTTGACCAGCATCGCGGTTGTCTCATCGTCCAGGTAGGGCGTGCCCATGTCATCCCACCAGCCATTGAACGTGTCGCGGAAATGATCGCAAAACGCCTGCATCCCGCCGGGACCCGCGCCAAGGCTGAACAAGGTGGTCGGCCCCATCGCCGCCCATCTCAGGCCGGGCCCGGCATACATCGCCTTGTCCACATCCTCGACCGAGGCCACGCCGCTCTGCGCCAGATGGATCGCCTCGCGCCAGACGGCGGCTTGCAGGCGGTTGGCGACATGGCCGGGCACCTCGCGGTTGACGCGGATGGTGACCTTGCCGATCTGTTCGTAAAACGCCGCCGCCCGGTCGGCCACCCCCGGCGCGGTCCGCTCGTTGCCCATGATCTCGACCAGCGGCACCAGATGCGGCGGGTTGAACGGATGCCCCAGCACCAGGCGCGAGGGATCGGCAAAACCCGGCTGCATCTGGCTCAGCATCAGCCCCGAGGCCGAACTGGCGATGATCGCATCCGCGCCCATGGCGGGCTCGATCTCGGCGAACAGCGCGTGTTTGATGGCCACCCGCTCGGGCACGCTTTCCTGGATGAACGCGGCGCCCTCGACCGCGGCGGCGGGGGTGCTGTGGAATGTCACCGCATCCGGCGTGCCGTTCCCGGTCAGGCCCAGTTCGCTCAGCGTGGGCCAGGCGGTCTCGATATAGTCGCGCACGCGGCGTTCGGCGTCCGGCGCAGGGTCATAGACCGCGACCGAGCGGCCGGAGGCCAGGAACAGCGCCGTCCAACTGGCCCCGATAACGCCTGCGCCAAGGGCGGCAGTGTGTTGAAAATCCATCAGAACAATCCCGGATTGAGAGGGGAGGCCGCGGTCATGCCGCCATCCACGGTGAAACATTCGCCACTGACATAGGCCGCCTGATCCGACACCAGCCACGCGACCATATTGGCAACGTCACCGGGCTGGCCCATGCGCCCGACCGGGTGGCGCGCCAGTGCATCGCGCATCGCCGCCTCAGGGTCGCGCGCCAAGGCAAACGCGTCCTCGGCCATGTCGGTCATGATCCAGCCCGGACGCACCGCGTTGCAGCGCACAGCCGGCCCGTGATCGACCGCGATCGAGCGGGTAAGCCCATGCACGAACGCCTTTGACGCGTTATAGAGCGCCATCGACGGGTCCGACACCTGACCCGAGATCGACCCGATATTGACGATGGCGCCGCCGGTCTCGCACATCCCCGGCAGGGCGGCGCGGCACATGTTGAACACGCCCCGGCAATTGACGCCGATCACCAGATCCCAATCGGCATCCGTGCTCTGGGTCACGGTCTTTTCCACCTGCACCCCGGCATTGTTGACCAACACCCGCACCGCGCCGCGTGCCTGCGCACCCGCCACGATCCGCGCCGCATCATCGGGATCGGCGACATCGCCCTGCACCCAGATCGCACCCTCCGGGAAATCGGGCGCGCAGGCGCTGCGCCCGCAGGCAACCACCCGGTATCCATCCGCCATCAGCCGCGTGACAATGGCCAGGCCGATGCCACGCCCACCACCGGTGACGATCGCGACGGGGCTATCCATCGGCTTGCCCATTCAGCGACCTCCCGTTCTGCATCCCGAACACCCCCTCAGAACGCCACCTGATCGCCACCCTTCAGCCCAAGGCGCGCGCGCGCCTCGGCCGGGGTGGCCACGCTCAGCCCCAGATTCTCGATGATGGCGCGGATCTTGCGGACCTGCTCGGCGCTAGATGTCGCCTTCTGGCCCGGCCCGATATACAGCGAATCCTCCATCCCGACCCGCAGATTGCCCCCCAGCAGCGCGCTCTGGGTGGTAAAGGGCATCTGATGCCGCCCGGCGGCCAGAACCGACCATTCGTAATCGGAGCCGAACAGGCGCTCGGCAATGGTGTGCATATGCATGAGATTGTCCAGATCCGCCCCCACGCCGCCCAGGATGCCGAACACCATCTGCACAAAGAACGGCGGCTTGATCCAGCCCTGGTCGATGCACCAGGCCAGATTGTAGAGATGGCCCAGATCATAGATCTCGAACTCGAAGCGCGTGCCGTGACCCTCGCCCAGCTCCTTCATGGCATATTCGATATCCGCAAAGGTGTTGCGGAAGATGAAATCGCGGGTCATCTCCAGAAATTCCGGCTCCCAGGCGTGTTTCCACTCGGAATACTTGTCCTTCATCGGAAAGATGCCGAAATTCATCGACCCCATGTTCATGCTGGCCATTTCCGGGCTGGCCCGCAGCGCCGCGCGCAGGCGCTGCTCGCGCGTCATGCCCAGTCCGCCGCCGGTCGAGACATTCATCACCGCATCCGTGGCCTGCTTGATGCGCGGCAGGAACTCCATGAACAGCTCCGGATCGGCATCCGGGCGCCCGTCCTCGGGATTGCGGGCATGCAGATGGATGATCGACGCCCCGGCCTCGGCCGCCTCGATGCTGGCGGTCGCGATCTGCGACGGCGTGATCGGCAGATGCTCGGACATGGTGGGGGTGTGGATGCCGCCGGTGGGGGCGCATGTGATGATGACCGGTTTGCGCATCTTCGCCGCTGCTCCTTCTTCTTTGTCCAAATACTCAAATCCGACGCTGCTAGAGGCGCATCTGCTGGACTTGCGCGCTCAGCCCGCCATCCAGCACCCATAGCTGCCCCGACGCATAGCGCGCCTCGTCGCTGGCCAGCCAATTGACCAGATTCGCAATATCCACCGGCGTGCCATAGGTGCGCAAGGGGTGCACATCGCGCACCGCCTGCTGCAACTGGTCGATGGATTTGCCGCCCGCCCCCGATCCGTCGCCGCTGAAAAAGCTCTGCAACATCGGCGTGTCCACATAGCCGGGGCAGATCGCGTTGACACGGATGCCCTCGGGGCCGTGATCGCAGGCCATGGCGCGGGTCAGCGCATGAACCGCGCCCTTGGTGGCGCAATAGGCGGCCAGACCCGGATCGGCGATGAACCCGTCATACGAGCCGAAATTGATGATCGACGCGGTTGTCCCGCCCGCCGTTGCGCGGCGCAACAGGGGCAGGGCGTGTTTGCTGGTCAGGAACGTGCCGGTGCAATTCACCGCGAATGAGCGGTTCCACTCCTCCAGCGTCGTGTCCTCGATGGTCTTTTCGATCTCGATCCCCGCCGCATTGACCAGAATATCAAGCTGCCCCTGATCCGCCATCACCTGCGCCATGGCCGCCTTGACCGACCCCTCGTCGGTGACATCGAGCCGCACAAAGCGCGCCGCGCCATCGGATGCGCCCAATGATCCGCCCTCACTGAGGTCGGCGGCATAGACCACCGCGCCTTCGCGTTCGAACCGGGCGCAGATGGCGCGCCCGATGCCGCCGCGCCCGCCGGTCACGAGGGCGGTCTTGCCTTTCAGCATCATGAATTGTTCTCCCCGTGCGGAAAAGATCGTGGATGGCGCGCGCTCATGGCGATGGTGGCCGTGATCCGCGCCGTCATTTCACCAGATCGGCATAGGCATCCAGGACAAGCCCGTGGAAATGGTGCACCGCATGTTCGGACTTGCCCGATCCGGTGGGATCGTTGACGATCCGCCCCTGGGTGAAGGCCGGCGTGTTCATGCCGCGCTGCACCGATTGCACCAGCGCGATATCCTCGGGCTGAAGCACCTCGTCGATATAGCGCATCGCATCCACCTCCATCGGGTCGGGATCGGGCGTTTCCAGATAGAAATCATAGGTTTCCAGCGTGCGGTCCGGCCCCATCGGGATCACGTTCAGCACGATCATGGACGAGCGGCCCGGATAGCGCATCAGGCAGGTCGTGGGCCACAACCACCAGACCGCATGGGTTTTCACCGTCGCATTCGAGACATCATAGGCACTGTTGGGGGCCTTGCCGGCCTCGGCCATATGGCTGGAATAGATGCCATATGTGGTCACCTTGTAGGTGTCCATGTCCACCAGATCGCAGAAATCCTTGTGCGCGGTGGGGCAGTGATAGCATTCCAGAAAATTGTCGATCACGTTTTTCCAGTTGGATTTGATGTCATAGGTCAGGCGGCGTCCGAAGGTCAGGTTCTCGATATCGGGCGCCCAGTGGCGGATCTCGGTCTCCAGATTGCCCGATTGCGAGGACAGCGAGGCCGCGCCGGGGTCCAGATTGACAAAGATGAAGCCGCAGAATTCCTCGACCTGCACGGCGTCCAGGCAGATGTCGCCGGTGTTGAAATCCTCCAGATGCTCGGTCTCGGGGGCGCGCACCAGTTGCCCGTCCAGCTTGTAGACCCAGGCGTGATAGGGGCACATGATGCGGGTGGTGGTGCCGCTGCCGCTGAGCAATTCATGCGCGCGGTGCTTGCACACGTTGTAGAACGCCCGCAAGGTGCCGTCGCGGTCGCGCACCACGGCAATCGGCTGATCGGCGATCTGCGCGGTCAGATACGATCCCGGCTCGCGCAGCTTTTCGACATGGCACACCCATTGCCATGTGCGCGCGATGATCGCCTTGAGGTCGGCATTATACCACTCGCCCTGCGTATAGGCGTCCGCGCGCAGCGAGAGCGAGCGTGAAACATCGGGAGAATATCCCTGTTTGATGCGATCGAATGCAGATTTTGGGGGCAGATCATTCATGGCAGACCTCATAAGCATCACGGTGGCTGGGTGCGGGGCGGCAATGCCTGCGCACCATAGCAGAATGATCCCGCTCGGGGTGAGAAATTAGACCAGGTTCGCCGCCCATTTGACGAAATTGGACAAAAGCGCGCCCGCTGCGGCCTGCCCCCGCGTCCCGCCTTCTGTCCCGCCTTCTGTCACGTCTTCTGGCGGTGCATCGGCCATGCGCGGAATTCGAATGGCACGCGCCCCTCGACCCGGTCGCGGCGTGGGGGCAGACCGAAACGGGCGCGATAGGCGCGGCTGAAATGCACCTGGCTGGCAAAGCCCGAGGCCAGCGCGATTTCGGACATCGCCATCTCGGTCTGCGTGACCAGCCCGCGGGCGCGATCCAGGCGGATGTCGCGGTAATAGCGCGTCGGGGTCTTCTTGACGATCTCCGCGAACAGGCGGTTCAACTGGCGGTGGGACACGCCGGTTTCGCGGCTGATCCGCGCCATCGGCAGCGGGTCCTCAAGGTTCTTTTCCATGATCGCAATCGCGCGGCGCAGCGCGGCGGGGGCGACATTGCCAAAGGGTTCGGCGGGGGCGGCGTTCTGCGGGCTGCCCATCGGGCGCACCTGCGGGTGAAACAGATAGCGCGCCGCGCCATTGGCCAGCGCATCGCCATGGATGCCCCGGATGATATGCAGCGCGAAATCCGCTGCCGCCGTGCCACCGCAACAGGTGATGCGCGGGCCGTCATAGACGAACAGTTCCTCGCTGACGCTCACATCCGGGTAGGTTTCGGCAAAGGCGTCGATATGTTCGTAATGCACCGTGGCGCGCCGCCCCTTCAACAGCCCGGCCTCGGCCAGGATGAAGGCCCCGGTGTCCAGCCCGCCCAATGTCGCGCCCTGGCGCGCCCATCGCCACAGGGCGGTGCGCAGCGGGATGGTGCAATGGTTTTCGGGGGTCCAGCTGCTGGAGATGATGATCATGTCCTTGCGCCCGGCCTGCATGTCGGCCCCGGAAACCTGGGCCAGTGATGCGGTGTCGATCCGCATCCCGTTGCTGGCAACGCAAGGCCCACCCGCCTCGGAGGCGATCTTCCACTGGAAGCGGGTCTGCCCATCCAGGTAGTTCGCGGCGCGGAACGGGTCCAGAAACGCGCAGGTTGCCGCCAGGTTGAAATGCGGCGTCACCAGCACCACCAGGTGCAGAGGGGGATCAGAATTCCGTGTCATATGGCGAGAAATGTTAGGTTGGCGGCGAATTTATGTAAATAGCCGCGTGACAGCCTGAGACAATCTATCAATACTATGGCGCCACGGGGTGATATTGAGGCGCGACATGAGCCGTTGATGCCCGAAACCTGAATCAGGTTATGGACGTTTCGGAATGAAATCGTGATCCGGGTTCATCCCGAAACGCCTTTATAAGAAACCGAACCAAGGGAGATACCATGATGAAATCCACCAGCACAGCCCTGGGCCTGAGCATCGCGCTGAGCGCGATCGCCGGTCTGGGTCAAGCCGCCGAACTGGGCGCCACGGGCGAGACGATCAAACTGGCCATCAATGAGTGGACCGGGCAGCACGTCACCACTCACCTCGCCGGAGAGATGCTCAAGGCCGCCGGCTACGATGTGAAATATGTGACCGCCGGCTACATGAACATGTATCAGGCGATGAGCGACGGAGAGTTGCACGCCGCGGTCGAAATCTGGTCCTCCAACGTCCCGGATGAATACGCCAAACAGCTTGAGGCCGGCGGCATCGTCGAAGTCGGCGACCTGGGCCTGGATGCCAAGGAGGGCATCGCCTATCCCGCGCATGTGGCAGATCTGTGCCCGGGCCTGCCCGCATGGGAGGCCCTAAAGGACTGCGCGATGACATTCGCCACCGCCGAAACCCTGCCGCAGGGGCGTCTGGTGGATTATCCGGCGGACTGGGGCACGCCCGGCGCTGACCGCATGACCGGGCTGGACCTGCCGTTCAAGGCGATTCCGGCCGGCTCGGAAGGGGCGCTGATCGCCGAATTGCGCGCCTCGACCGAAAAGAAGACGCCGCTTCTGATCACCTTCTGGCAACCGCATTGGGCGATGTCGGCCTATGACGTGAAGTTCATCGATCTGCCCGTGGGCGAAGACGCCTGTTTTGATGACCCGTCCTGGGGCCCGAACCCGAACGCCACCAGTGACTGCGATTTCGCACCGACCTGGGTGTTCAAGGCGACATGGTCGGGCTTTGCCGACAAATGGCCCGCCGCGGCCGAGATCCTGACCAACCTGACGATGGATGTTGCCGACCAGCAGCCGCTCATGGGCAAGATCGACGTGGAGGGCCAGTCGGTCGAGGAAACCGTTGCCGCCTGGATGGCCGCAAACGAGGACAAGTGGAAACCGGTTGTCGATGCGGCCGTAAACTGAGACCTGTTGCAACGAGTCTGATCCACGCCCCGGCGTCGACGCGCCGGGGCGCCGTGACCAGACGCGCGCCAGAAACCGGAAAGCAAGATGCCTGAAAAGACCCGCGCCCAGCCGCCCGCAAATCAGCCAGCGATCCGCTGCCGCAATGTCTGGCAGGTGTTTGGCACAGGCGCGCAGGAACGGCTGGACGTCGCGCTGGCCAATGCCGGGGGCGATGCGCCCAGTGCGGCCCAGGTCCTGCGCGAGAAGGGCCTGATCCCGGCGGTGCAGGATGCCAGCTTTGATGTCGATCGCGGCGAGTTGTTCGTGATCATGGGGCTGTCGGGGTCGGGCAAATCGACCCTCGTGCGCTGCATCGCCCGCCTGATCGAGGCGACGGCGGGCCTGATCGAGATCGACGGCGAAAACATCCTCGAGGCCAGCAAATCGCGCCTCACCGAGTTGCGCCGCCGCAAGCTGGGCATGGTGTTCCAGCATTTCGGCCTGTTCCCGCATATGAGCGTGCTGGAAAACGTCGCCTTTCCGCTGAAAATGCAGGGGCAGGGGCGCAGGGGCCGCATCGCGCGCGCCCATGAGGTGATCGACCTGGTCGGCCTCAAGGGGCGCGAGACGGCCTATCCGCGCGAATTGTCCGGCGGTCAGCGCCAGAGGGTGGGCATCGCGCGCAGCCTGGCGGTGAACCCCGATATCTGGTTCCTGGATGAGCCGTTCAGCGCGCTTGACCCGCTCATCCGCCGCCAGTTGCAGGATGAGTTCATCAACATCCAGGCGAGGCTGAAGAAATCCATCATCTTCATCACCCATGACATCTCCGAGGCGCTGAAGATCGCGGATCGCATCGCGATCATGCGTGACGAGCGGATCGTGCAGATCGGCACCCCGACCGAGATCGTGCTGCGCCCGGTCGATGACTATGTGCGCGAATTCACCAAGGATGTGGTCAAGGGCCGCCATGCGCGGCTGCGATCGGTCATGCTGACCGGGGATGACATGCCCGCGCGGATGCCCGACGATCCCGGCCTGCGCGAGGACATGACCCTCGAGGCGGCGCTGGCCGCCTGCATGTCGCTTTATGAGCCGGTGCCGGTCTGGGACAAGGACGGGACGATGATCGGCGCGGTGCATCCGCAGGATCTGGCGGCGGCGCTGCAGGTGGATGAAACATGACCATCCGCGAGGCAGGCATTGCCGCGCCGCGCGCCGTTGCGCCCGCATGGCTGACCCCCGGCGTGCGCGCCGCATGGGTGGCATTGCTTGTCGGGGCGGCCTGCCTTCTGCTTGAGCCGATGCTGCCCTGGCTGGTCAAATGGCCCAAGGCATGGTCGCCGCCGATGACCGAATGGGTCGGGGTGGGGCTGACATGGTTCCTGAACCTGATCAAACCCGCCGCGCGGATGGTTTCATTCCTGCTGTCCTATCCGATGACCGGGGCCAACTGGCTGTTTCAGGAATTGCCCTGGCCGGTGATGCTGGGCCTTGTGACGGCGCTGGGCTGGTATGTGGGGGGGCGCGCACTGGCGGCGCTGGGGCTGATCGGGCTGGGGTTTGTCGTCATCTCGGGCTATTGGGTCGAAAGCATGAACACCCTGTCGCTGGTGGCGGTGTCGGTGCCGCTGGCCTTGCTGCTGGGGGCGGGCGCGGGCATCCTGGCCAACGAGGTGCCGCGCCTCAAGCCGACGGTGCAGTCGATCACCGACGTGATGCAGACGGTGCCCACATTCGCCTATCTCACGCCATTGTTGCTGTTGTTCGGCTTTGGCCCGGTGGTGGGGCTGATCGCTTCGGCGATCTATGCCGCGCCGCCGATGGCGCGCAATGTCATGCTGGGCCTCGAGCGGGTCGAGACCGACATCAAGGAGGCCGCCGTGATGAGCGGCGGCAACCGCGTCCAGCAATTGTTCCTGATCGAGATCCCGTCGGCCAAGACGCAGATCATGGTCGGGGTGAACCAATGCCTGATGGCCGCGCTCAGCATGGTGATCATCGCCGCGGTGATCGGCGGTTTCGACGATATCGGCTGGGAAGTCCTGCTGACCATGCGCAAGGCGCAATTCGGCCAGAGCCTGCTGGCGGGGCTGGTCGTGGTGGCCTTTGCCATCGTGATCGACCGGATCAGCGGCCAGATGGCGGCGCAGCGTCAGCGCCATTCGCGCCGCGTCACCGTTGCGATCATCGCGGTCGGGATCATCGTCGCGCTGGTGCTGGCGCTGACCACGCGCGTGCCCGAGCCCTCGTCGCTGACCCTGCTGGCGCCGGTCGCGACCTGGGTCGAGGACGGGCTGACCGGCTTTACCAAGGCCAATGGCGCGGCGCTCGACAACGTCAAGAACGCGGCGATGTTCTATGTCCTGCTGCCGCTGCGCATCGGGCTGGACGGGGCGGTGCTGCCGTTCACATGGGGCTTCCAGTGGACCCCGATGATGAGTGCCGCGTTCTTTGGCGTGGCGGCCATTCTGGGGGCCGCCCTTGCGGCGGGCGGGCGGATGGCGGCGGGTCTGTCGCTGGTGATCTGGGCCGGGGTGATCGAAACCGGCATTTCCGATCTGCCATGGCCCTTCGTGCTGGTTGGTGCGGGGGCAATCGGCTGGGTCGCGGGGGGGCGCAGGCTGGCGATATTTGCATTCCTGATGATGGTTGCCGTGCTGCTGAGCGGGCTCTGGGACAAGGCGCTGTTGTCGCTTTACCTGTCGGGGGCGGCGGTGATCACCTGCGCGCTGCTGGGCGGGCTGATCGGGCTGATCTGCGCGCTCAGCCCGATGGCGTGGCGCATCGTGCGCCCGATCTGCGACATGTTGCAGACCATCCCGCTGTTCGTGTTCCTGATCCCGGTGCTGATGTTCTTTCAGATCGGCGAATTCTCGGCGTTTCTGGCGATCTGCATGTATGCGATCGTGCCGATGATCCGCTATACGCGTCACGGGCTGGTCACCACCCCGGACGAGTTGATCGAGGCGGCGATTTCATCCGGGGCGACCACTTGGCAGACATTGGTCGAGGTGCGCGCGCCCTATGCCGCCCCCACGATCCTGCTGGGGCTGAACCAGACCATCCTTTATGCCTTTGCGATGCTGGTGATCGCGGCGCTGATCGGCACGACGGGGCTGGGTCAGTCGATCTTTCTGGCGCTGGGGCAGGCCGATATCGGGCTGGGCATCGTGTCGGGTGCGGCGATGGCGATCCTTGCATTGACGGCGGATCGTCTTGTACAGGGCTTTGCAACGGAACGGCGCCGCGCGCTCGGGCTTTGAGGTCCGGCGCCGTGGGCGGCCTGCACAAAGGACGCAACACCCGATGAAGCGACTGCGCAACGACACGGCCCGCAAGAGATGGATCGCCGACACCCTGACCGCGCTGCCCGCGGGCGGGTCGCTGCTCGATGTGGGGGCGGGCGAATGCGCCTACAAACCCCATTGCACCCATCTTGAGTATCTGGCGCAGGATATCGCGCAATATGACGGCAAGGGCGATGGCAAGGGGCTGCACACCGATGTGTGGGACACAAGTGAGCTGGATTTCGTCTGTGACCTCTATGACATCCCCGAGGACCGCCTGTTCGACACGGTGTTCTGTTCAGAGGTGCTGGAACATGTGGTCGACCCGGTGCGCGCGGTGGAAAAGATGGCGCGCCTCGTGCGTCCGGGCGGGCAGATGATCCTGACCGCGCCGTTCAATTCGGTCACGCATTTCGCGCCCTATCATTTCTGCACCGGGTTTTCGCAGTATTTCTATACCCACCACCTCGAGCGGCTGGGCTTCGAGGTGACCGAGCTGACCGCCAATGGCGGGTTTTTCGACGTCGTCGATCAGGAACTGGGCCGCGTGTCCAAGGTGCGGCGCAGCTTTGGAGTGTGGCTGCCTGATCCGGTGCTGTTCCTGCTGACGCAGATCACCCGGCTGTGGGTGCAGATGGTGGCGGGGCGCGCCGCTCGGCCGAGTTGCAGTGCTTTGGCTGGTTCGTGATCGCGCGCAAGACCTCAGATCAGTGACCTGACCGGCGCATCCGGCCCGATCCCCATCTCGGTGCGCAATTGCGCGCGCGCGCGCGCCAGACGCGACATCACCGTGCCCGGCGGGCATCCCAGCCTGCGCGCCAGATCCTGCGGGCTGGTTTCACCCGACGCCACCAGCCGGATCACCGCGCCCTGTTCGGCGGGCAGGCGGGCGATGGCGCGCTCCAACTCCTGAAGGGCCAGCCGCGCGAATACCGCCGGGTCGATCATTGGTTCATGGGTGCTGTCCTCGGCGGCATGCGGGGCGCGGCGCAGCGACTGGCGGTAAAGGTTGCGCAGGGCGGCGCGGCCATAGGCGCGCGGCTCGCTCACCTCGCACAGGGCGACGCGGCGACGCCACAGGCGCAACAGCGTTTCCTGCACCAGATCCTGCGCCTCATCCTCGCTGTCGGCCAACCTGCGCGCCAGACGTATCAGATCGGGGCGCAATGCAACCAGCATCCGGGGCATGTCGGCAAGCTCGGTCAGTCCTGCCTGACGGGGCGGGTTTGTTTGTGCGATTTCAACGGGCATTCGGTCCTCACAGATTGAGTGCTCTGACCCCGACCATGGGCGAGTGATCGGCCCGCCTGCAATCAGAGGGTTTCCGCCGAGCGCCTTTTGGGGGGGCTTTTTGGGCGGGGAAGCGCCTGTGGAACGGCCCGGATCGGCGGGGTTTGGCACGCGCCATCAAGGGGCGGGACGCAAAGCGGTTCCCGAGCGTCTTGTATGTGAGGGCCGCAGAGATGGGGCCGCTCGTCAACGACTTATAAACTGGAGATATCTAATGACCAAATTCATCGCAATCCTGATCGGCATGGGCGCATTGGCAACATCGGCTGTCGCCATGGGCGACACCTTTGCGGACATGGACACCAACGGTGACGGCCTTCTGACCATCGAAGAGATGCAGGCGGCCTATCCCGAGTTGACCGCCGAGCAGTTCAGTGAGCTCGACACCAGCGGTGACGGTGCGCTTGATGAAGCAGAGTTGGTGGCCGGGCAGGAAAGTGGCCTGATCCCCGCCTCGACAGACGGCTAAGGCCGATTCTGTCCCCCCGAACCCGGTATTCTTCTCCATTGAATTGGGTTCGGGGGCATGACTAGCAAGGCCCCGGAGGTTTTTCCGGGGCCTTTTGCATTTACACCTATACCGCGCCGGGGCATCTTATTTCGGCGCTGCCCGCTTCACCATGCCGAACAGATCGCGCGGATCATCCGGGTCGGCCAGCAGGTCCAGATCAAGGAAATAGGTGGTGCCCGCGATACGGTCGCGCACATAGCGCAGGGCGCTGAAATCCTCGATCGCAAAGCCGACGCTGTCAAACAGGGTGATCTGGCCCGCGCTGCTGCGCCCCTTGGCGGTGCCGTTGATGACCTGCCACAGTTCAGTGACCGGATGGTCGGGGGCAAGTTGCTGAATCTCGCCCTCGATCCGGGTCTGGGGCGGAAATTCCACGAAGATGTCGGCGCGTTGCAGGATGGCCGGGGCCAGTTCCGTCTTGCCGGGGCAGTCGCCGCCGATGGCGTTGATATGCACGCCCGTGCCGACCATGTTGTCGGTCAGGATGGTCGCCAGTTGCTTGTCGGCGGTGCAGGTGGTGATGATCTGCGCGCCTTCCATGCTGGCTTCGGCGCTGTCGCATTCCACCACGTTCAGCCCCATACCGGCCAGGTTGCGTGCCGCCTTGGCGGTGGCGGCGCGGTCGATGTCGAACAGGCGCACGGTCTTGATGCCGCAGATCGCCTTCATCGCAAGGCTCTGGAATTCCGATTGCGCGCCATTGCCGATCATCGCCATCGTATCCGCCCCGCGCGGGGCAAGGTGGCGCGCCACCATCGCCGAGGTGGCGGCCGTGCGCAGCGCGGTCAGGATGGTCATTTCCGACAGCAGCACCGGATAGCCGGTGGCGACATCGGCCAGCAGCCCGAAGGCGGTGACGGTCTGGAGACCTTCGGCGGTGTTCTTGGGGTGGCCGTTGACATATTTGAAGCCATAGACCTCACCGTCGGAGGTGGGCATCAGCTCGATCACGCCCTCGGTCGAGTGGCTGGCGACGCGCGGCGTCTTGTCGAACAGCTCCCAGCGTTTGAAATCATCCTCGATATAGCCGGCAAGGCCGCACAGCATCGGCTCGATGCCGATATGGTGGACCAGACGCATCATGTTGTCGACGCTGACAAAGGGCACCAGCGCCTTGTCGGAGGGGGAAAGATGGGGCATGGCGGATCTCTTTTCGTTGAAGAATATGTTGTGGGCGGGATTCAAAAGGCGCGGGTCGGGCGGTCAAAGACCCGCCGCCCAAGCGCCGAGGCGGCCAGATCGACCATCACCTGCGCGGTGCGGCCGCGATCATCCAGAAACGGGTTCAGTTCGACCAGATCGAGCGAGGTCATCAGCCCGCTGTCGCTGATCATTTCCATCACCAGATGGGCCTCGCGGATGGTGGCGCCCCCCGGCACGGTGGTGCCGACGGCCGGCGCGAAACCGGGGTCGAGGAAATCCACATCCAGCGACACATGCAGCATCCCGTTCGCCGCCGCCACATCGCGCAGGAACCCGGCCAGCGGGCGGGCAATGCCGGTTTCGTCGATGGCGCGCATGTCGTGATAGCGGATGTCGCTGGCCTGAAGCGCCTCGCGCTCGGCCTGATCGACCGAGCGCAGGCCCAGAATGCAGATATTGTCCTGCGCGACCGGGTTCGTGACCACGGGAAACCCGTCAAAGCCGCCGCGCCCGGTGACATAGCCCAGGGGCGTGCCGTGCAGATTGCCCGATGCGGTGCTTTGGGGCGTGTGAAAATCGCTATGGGCGTCCAGCCACAGCACGTATTGCGGACGCCCCAGGCGCGCGGCGTGATTGGCCGCGCCCGCAACACTGCCCAGCGACAGCGCGTGATCGCCGCCCAGAAATATCGGCAGCCCTTCGGCCATGGCGGTCTCGGCGGCGCGCATCAGCGCGCTGGTCCAGCCGATCATCCGGTCCGGTTCATGCAGGTGATCGGGCAGGGTGGCAGGCGCGCTGGCGGCGTCGGGCGCAAGGTTGCCGATGTCGCGCACGTCGCGCCCCAGATCCGCCAGTGCCGCGCCAAGACCGGCCACCCGATAGGCATCCGGCCCCATCAGGCAGCCCTGACGCCGTTTGCCACTATCGACCGGCGCGCCGATCAGAATGCAGGTGCTGGTGCTCATGTGAAACCCTTTTTCGTGATTTGCGCACAGGATCATGCGCAATTAGGGCGGATGGAAGCCGTCATTTTGTGCTATTCGAAGGCATATTTTCCGAATCGGACGCGCATGGGTGCAAAATGGACGAAACTGACCGCCGCCTTCTCTCGGCCCTGCGCCATGACGCGCGCATGTCGCTGTCGGATCTCGCGATCAGCCTCGGGGTGTCGCGCACCACCGTGCGCGCCCGGATCGAGAGGATGCGACACAGCGGTGAGATCGTCGGCTTTTCCGTGGTGCTGCGCGGCGATACCGCGCGCGATCCGGTGCGCGGTCTGGTGATGCTGGGGATCGAGGGGCGCGGCGCCGAGCGGATCCTGCGCCAGCTGAACGGGCTGAGCGCGGTGCGCGCCACGCACACCACCAATGGCCGCTGGGACGTCATCGCCGAGATCGGCACCGACACGCTGGAACAACTGGACAAGGTGCTTGAGCAGATCCGCCGCTTTGACGGCATCGTCAGCAGCGAAACCAGCCTGTTGCTGAGCACCCGCAAATCCGGCTGAGGACGCGCGCCAGTGCCCGCCGCCCCGCCGACCACTCGTCAGCCGCGCCGCGCCGCCATCAGCCACAGCGCGGCCAGTCCCAGTGAGGCCAGCATGTTCCAGCTTGCCATCGACAGGCCCAGCATCTGCCAGGGGATCTCATCGCAGCGCACCAGCGGCGCGGCCATGATCTGATCGAACAGCGCATCCGCGCTGAGCGTATCCCCGCGCGCCGAACTGCATGTCGAGGGGCCGCTCCACCAGCCGCGCTCGACCCCGCTGTGAAAACCGGCGATCGCCGCGGTGCTCAGCGCCGCCAGCATCCCGCACAGCGCCCACCAGGGGCCGCGCCACATGAGGGCGCCGGCACCGAGGATCACCGCAGCGCCATGCGGCCAGCGTTGCCACAGGCACAGCGCGCAGGGCGGCATCGCGCCCAGATACTGAAAGGCGAACGCGCCCAGCAACAATGCCGCCGATCCGCCGGCCGCCAGCAGGACAAGGCTGTTGCGAGATGGCGTCACAGGTATTTCACCACTAGAAAGCCCCCCATCAGACAGGCCACGAACAACACGAACATAAGGCCCAGGCGCCGCTCGATGAAATCACGAATGGGTGTGCCGAATTTCCACAGCAGCCATGCAACGATGAAAAACCGCAGGCCCCGCGCCAGGATGGACGTGAGGATGAAGATCCCCAGCGGCATCCCGGTCCAGCCCGACATGATGGTGATCACCTTGTAGGGGAACGGCGTCACTCCGGCGGTCAGCACGGCCCAGAACCCGAAATCGTTGAACCTCGTGTTGAAGGCCTCCATCGCGCCGGCCTTGCCCAGGCTCTCCAGAATGGGCTGGCCGATCTGCTCATAGGCCAGCGCGCCGATCGCATAGCCCAGCAACCCGCCGACCACCGACGCCAACAGCGCGACCCCGGCAATCAGCCAGGCCCGACTGGGCCGCGCCAGGATCATCGGGATCATCAGGACATCCGGCGGAATCGGGAAAACCGAGCTTTCGACAAAGGACACAAAGGCCAGCACCCACAGGGCATGGGGGTGATCGGCCATCCGGATGGTCCAGTCGTATAGCCGTCTCAGCATGGGGTGCCTGTGGATATGGTGGGTTGCTCCGCCGCCTCAGACCATCAGTTGCCCCACGGGTCAAGACCCGCCGGCGCGCAGCGCGTAAAAAACCCCGCGCGGGGACTGGACGGCGCATTCCGGCGTTGCTAATGACAGTGCCTGTGCCCAAGTGGCGGAATGGTAGACGCAGGGGATTCAAAATCCCCCGCCGCAAGGCGTGCCGGTTCGAGTCCGGCCTTGGGTACCAGCGACACGGTCGCTGAGGATTGCGTGGCACGGCAATCCGGTTCGCGGGCCTTCGGGTGCCGTCTTTCCTCCTTTATGATCCTCATGGCGGCGCCCCATTGCGGCGCGCGCGCCTTGCAACCGGGCGGGCCGGGTGGTTCAGTGCGGCGCGGCGGGATCATCGGGGCAAACGGGGCGAATGTGGTGACAGAGATGCAGCAGACCCGGCCAGGTGCCGCGCGGCGCGCGCATGAGCGGATCATCGCGCCGCTGGCGCGCCCGTTGCGCATCGCCGCCGTTCTGTCGGTGCTGGCGGGGCTGGTCTGGCCGGTGCAGGCGGGGGCGCTGGCCTGGGCGGTCTCGGGCTGGACGCTGGGCGAGGTCGGGCGCACTGGCTGGGCGGCGCTGATAGTCATTCTGGCGGGGGGTGTGCGCGCATTGCTCAACCACCGCGCCGGGGCGTTTCTGTTTGATGCGGCCGAGCAGACCGTCACGCGTGAGCGCGCGGCGCTGATCGGGCGCGAGGCGCGGGCGCGCGCCGATCACGGCTCGGCCGCGATTGCGGCACTTGTCGTGCAGAAACTGCCGCTGCTTCAGCCCTGGATCACCCGCTATCATGTCGCGATGGTGCGGGTCAGCGTCTTGCCGCTGGTCCTGTTGGTGCTGAGCATGTGGTTTTCCTGGACGGCGGCGCTGGTCCTGCTGATCGCGGGGCCATTGATCCCGGTGTTCATGGCGCTGGTCGGCATGGCCGCCGAGGACGCATCGCGCCGCCAGATGGATGAGATCGCCACCATGAACACCATGCTGATGGATCGCCTGTCGGCGATGCTGGATATCCGGCTGTTGGGCGCGGGCGCGCGCGCCGCGGCGGATTTCGCCACCCGCGCCGAGGCATTGCGCAGCCGCACCATGGCGGTGTTGCGCGTGGCGTTCCTGTCCTCGACCGTGCTGGAATTGTTCAGCGCGATCGGGGTTGCGATGGTTGCGGTCTTTGTCGGCTTCACCCTGCTGGGGGAGATCGGGTTCGGCAGTTGGGGCACGCCGCTGACCCTGGCCGAGGGGCTGTTCCTGTTGCTGATCGCACCCGAGTTCTTTCAGCCGTTCCGCGATCTGGCGGCGGCCTGGCATGACCGCGCGGCGGGTCTGTCGGTGGTGGCGGAACTGGACGCGCTGGACGGCGCGGCGCGCGTGCCCATCGCCGGGCAGGGCAGGCCGGCCACGCCGCTGCCCGGCCCCTTGACGCTGGCGCTGTCGGGGGCGGTGGCGGTGCTGGCGGGGCGCGACGTGGCGCTGCCCGATCTGCGCCTGGCGCCGGGCGAGGCACTGGCCCTGACCGGACCCAGCGGCGTGGGCAAGAGCACCGCGTTGCTGGCCATTGCCGGGCTGGTGCCGCTGCGCGCGGGGCGCATTTCGGTCTGCGGCGTGGCGCTGAATGACGACACGGCGGATGCGTGGCGCGCGCGCGTCGCATTGGTGGCGCAGATGCCGCATTTCCCCGACCAGAGCCTGCGCGACTGGTTGGACCCCGAGGGGCGGGGGCGCGATCCGCGCGCGGCGCTGGATCTGGCCGGGGCGGCGGGGATCGTCGCCAACCTTGCCGGCGGGCTGGACACAAGGCTGGGCGAAAGCGGCGGCGGTGTTTCGGGCGGTGAGGCGCGGCGCCTGATGCTGGCCCGCGCGGTGCTGAGCGGGCGCGAGTTGATCCTGGCCGATGAGCCGACTGCCGATCTGGACCCCGACACCGCAGGACAGGTCATCGCCGCGCTGATCCGCCTCAAGGGGCAGGGGCACGCCCTGATCGTGGCGACGCATGATCCGGCGCTGGCGCAGGCGATGGACCGCCAGATCGCGATGCCGGCATGAGGGCGCTGATCCCCATCCTGCGCCTGCTGCTGGGCGCGGCCCCCTGGGCAATGGCGCGCGGCGCGGCGCTGTCGGTGATCGTGCTGCTGATGGGCGCGGCGCTGCTGGGGTTGTCGGGATGGTTCATCACCGCGACCGGGATGGCCGGGCTGGCGGGGATCGGCATCGCCTTTGACGTGTTTCGCCCCTCGGCGGGGGTGCGGTTTCTGGCCCTGGGGCGCACCGCCGCGCGCTATGGAGAGCGGCTGCTGACCCATGACGCGACGCTGCGCGCGCTGGCGGCGTTGCGGGTGGCGCTGTTGCGCCGGCAGGGGCGGCTGGGCGCGCATGCGCTGGCGCGGCTGCGCAGCGAGGCGGTGCTGACGCGGATCGTGTCGGATGTGGATGCGCTGGACGGTCTGGTGCTGCGGCTGGTCCTGCCGGGGCTGGCGGCGCTGATCGCGCATCTGTGCGTCTTCGCGGTGCTGGGCTGGCTGGCGGGCTGGGCGGTGGCCGGGGTCGTGCTGGCCGGATATGTGCCGCTGGCCATTGTCATCCTGTGGTGTCTGGCGCGGCGCAGCGTCGCCCCGTCCGCGCGCGCCGAGACCGAGGCGCAGCAGTTGCGCCGGGGTGTCATCGGCATGATCCGCGACCGCCAGGCGCTGATCCTGGCCGGCGTGCTGGGCGCGCGTGAGGCCGGGTTGCTGGAAACCGACGGCGCCATTCGACGCGCCGAGCGCGCGCTGGACCGGGCGGCGCGCGATGCGGACGCTGCGCTGGCGATGGTGGTGGCGGCGGTGACCGGGGGCGCGCTAATGGTGGGGGGCTGGCTGGTTGCGGGCGGCGTGCTGGGCCCGGCGGTGGGTGGAATCGCGGTTTTCGTGGCGCTTGCACTGGCCGAGACGGTGCTGCCGCTGGTGCGCGGCGTCGCGGATTACGGGCGCATGTCGGGCGCGGCGCAGCGCATCGGGATGGATGACGCGGCGGACCCGGCCGGTGCGCGCGGCCAGACTGCACGCGGCCAGACTGCACGTGGCCAGAGCGCGCCGCGCCCCGATGCCCCGGTCCTGACGATCCGGCGCGCCGGGCTGAGCATCGATCTGCAATCCGGTGAGGCCATCGCGCTGACCGGGGCCAGCGGCAGTGGCAAGACCAGCCTGCTGATGCAGATCGCCGCCCTGGCCAGGACCGGGGATGCGGGCGAAATCGCCATTCTGGGACATGCGCCGGATGAGTGGTCAGAAACGGCGTTGCGCGCCGTGCTGGCCATGGTGCCGCAGCGCAGCGCGCTGATTGGCGGCACGATCCGCGCCAACCTGGCGCTGGCCGTCGATGCGGATGACGCCGCGATGTGGGCCGCGCTTGAGGCGGTTGCACTGGGCGATGTGATTCGCGCGCGCGGCGGGCTGGACGCGCGGCTGGGCGAGGCGGGGGCGGGGCTGTCGGGCGGGCAGGCGCGCCGCCTCACGCTGGCGCGCGCGATCCTGAAACGCCCGCGCCTGTTGTTGCTGGATGAGCCGACCGAGGGGCTGGACAGCGCCACCGCCGCGCGTGTTCTGTCGGGTCTGCGCGCGGCCCTGCCCGAAACGGCGATCCTCGCGACCCTGCACCGCAACGCCGATCACCCGATCTTCGGACGCTGCCTGCCACTGGCGATTGATCTGTGATAATGTCACCGTGCCCGACGCGGCTATGGATGTAAGAGAGGTCGCAATCGGTCAGGCTGCCCAAAAGGCGGCCCATCACCGCGCGCGCATCTGAACGAGCAAGGAGAGCCCCGACATGGAACTGGATATCGTCGAACTTTCGCGGCTCCAATTCGCGATGACGGCCATGTATCACTTTTTGTTCGTGCCGCTGACCTTGGGGCTGGCGGTGATCGTGGGGTTCATCGCGGCCTTCATCACCGCGTTCTTCGTCGTCCGCTTCCTGCTCGACTACATTTCGCGGCACGGCTTTGCGGCCTTCGCCTATTGGCGCATCTTCGTGGGCGCGCTCGGGCTGTGGGGCATCCTGCTTTTCGGCTGAGCGCCGGGATCAGACGGGCGGATTAATCGCGCCACA
>CAKSUL010000023.1 GCA_934501475.1 uncultured Roseovarius sp.
GGTCTGCCCGGCGCAGGCGATCACCATCGACGCCGAACCGCGCGATGACGGCAGCCGCCGCACGACGCGCTATGACATCGACATGACCAAATGCATCTATTGCGGTTTCTGCCAGGAGGCGTGCCCGGTCGATGCCATCGTCGAGGGGCCGAATTTCGAATTCGCCACCGAGACCCGCGAAGAACTGTTTTACGACAAGGCCAAGCTGCTGGAAAACGGCGACCGCTGGGAGGCCGAAATCGCCCGCAACCTCGAACTGGACGCGCCTTACCGATGAGCGGTGCCGTGCAAATCGCCGGGAACAGATGCCCCGGCCCTGAACAGGGAAAGATCCGATGAGCGATCCCACCAACCCGTTTGAGCAGATGATGCGCCAGGCGCAGGAGATGGCCAAGGCCATGAACCCGGCGCTTGAGACGTTTTCGCCCAAGGGGTTCGAAACCCTGTGGCCCACCATGCCCAGGGAGTTCATGGAAATGAGCTTTGGCAAGGGGTTGAGCAAGGACGGGCTGGACGCCAAGACGCGGCTGTTGCTGACGCTGGCGGGGCTGACGATGCTGGGCGCGCAAAGCGACACACAGGTGCGCCTGACCGTGCGCCACGCGCTCGAGGCCGGCGCGACACGGGATGAAATCGCCGAAACCATCGCGCAAATGGCGATGTTTGCCGGCATTCCGTCGATGAACCGGGCGATGGAATTCGCCCGCGATGTTCTGGACGGCGAAGACGAGAAGGGAAAAGACAAATGACCATCGCGGCGCTGGCCTTCTATCTTTTTGCGATCTCCACCCTTGTCGGCGGGCTGTTCACCGTGATCAGCCGGCATCCGGTGCATTCGGTGCTGTGGCTGATCCTGTCCTTCGTCAGTTCGGCGGGGCTGTTCGTGCTGCTCGGGGCCGAGTTTGTCGCGATGCTGCTGGTGATCGTCTATGTGGGCGCGGTGGCGGTGCTGTTCCTGTTCGTGGTGATGATGCTGGACGTCGATTTTGCCGAGCTCAAGGCCGAGATGGCGAAATACATGCCGCTGGCGCTGCTGATCGGCATGGTCCTGGTGATGCAGCTGGGGCTGGCCTTTGGCGCGTGGGAAACATCCGCCGGGGCGCAGGCGGCGCGCGGCGCGGTTGCACCGGATGATCTGCACAACACGGCGGCGCTCGGGATGCTGCTCTATGACAAGTATTTCCTGATCTTCCAGCTGGCCGGTCTGATCCTGCTGGTGGCGATGATCGGGGCGATCGTGCTGACCTTGCGCCACCGCACCGATGTCAAGCGCCAGAACGTGCTGCACCAGATGTGGCGCGACCCGGCCAAGGCGATGGAACTGAAGGACGTCAAGCCGGGGCAGGGGCTCTGAGCGGTGCGGCGATACGGCCCTGATTTCGATCCGGGGCGTTCTGGCCAGCGGGCCGGGAATGACATAAGGAGGCCCCGGAGCCAATCCGGGGCACGAAGCGAAAAAAAACGGACGGGCACAGGCCCGGAGGGACAACATGATCGGAATTGAACATTACCTGACGGTGGCGGCGGCCTTGTTCGTCATCGGCATTTTCGGGCTTTTCCTGAACCGCAAGAACGTGATCATCCTCTTGATGTCGATCGAGCTGATGCTGCTGGCGGTCAACATCAACATGGTCGCGTTCTCCAGCTTTGCCGGTGATCTGGTGGGGCAGGTCTTTACCCTCTTTATCCTGACCGTGGCGGCAGCCGAAGCGGCGATCGGGCTGGCCATTCTGGTCTGCTTCTTCCGTCTGCGCGGCACGATCGCGGTCGAAGACGTCAACGTGATGAAGGGCTGAGATCATGGAAAAGATTATCCTCTTCGCCCCCCTGATCGGGGCCATCATCGCCGGGTTCGGCTGGCGCGTGATCGGCGACGTGGCGTCGCAATGGCTGACCACGGGGTTGCTGTTTCTGTCCTGCGGGCTCAGCTGGATCGTGTTTCTGGGCCATGACGGGCAGACGCATTACATCCATATCCTCGACTGGATCCAGTCGGGTGTGCTCGATACGGTCTGGGCCATCCGGATGGACCGGCTGACGGCGATCATGCTGATCGTGGTCACGACGGTGTCGGCGCTCGTCCATCTCTATTCGATGGGCTACATGGCCCATGACAGCCAGTTCCACGAGAACGAGAGCTATCGCCCCCGCTTCTTTGCCTATCTGTCGCTGTTCACCTTTGCGATGCTGATGCTGGTCACGGCGGACAACCTCGCGCAGATGTTCTTTGGCTGGGAGGGCGTGGGCCTCGCCTCATATCTGCTGATCGGTTTCTATTACCGCAAGCCAAGCGCGAATGCCGCCGCGATCAAGGCCTTCGTGGTCAACCGCGTCGGCGATTTCGGCTTTCTTCTGGGTATTCTGGCGCTGTTCTTCCTGACCGACAGCATCCGCTTTGACGATGTGTTCGCCGCCGCGCCGGCGCTGGCCGAAACCTCGGTCACCTTCCTGTGGACCGACTGGAACGCGGCCAACCTGATCGCGTTCCTGCTGTTTGTCGGCGCGATGGGCAAATCGGCGCAATTGTTCCTGCACACATGGTTGCCCGACGCCATGGAAGGCCCGACCCCGGTGTCGGCGCTGATCCACGCCGCAACGATGGTGACGGCGGGCGTGTTCCTGGTGTGCCGGATGTCGCCGATCATGGAATACGCGCCCGAAGCGATGCTGTTCGTGACCTTCATCGGCGCCAGCACCGCCTTTGTCGCGGCCACGATCGGCCTTGTGCAGAACGACATCAAGCGCGTCATCGCCTATTCGACCATGTCACAGCTGGGTTATATGTTCGTGGCCGCCGGTGTCGGCGTCTATTCGGTCGCGATGTTCCATCTGTTCACGCATGCCTTCTTCAAGGCGATGCTGTTCCTTGGGGCGGGCTCGGTCATCCACGGGATGCATCACGAGCAGGACATGCGCAACTATGGCGGGCTGCGTCACAAGATGCCCTACACGTTCTGGGCGATGCTGATCGGCACGCTGGCCATTACCGGCGTCGGCATTCCGCTGACCCATATCGGCTTTGCCGGGTTCCTCAGCAAGGATGCCGTGATCGAGAGCGCATGGGCCGGCACGGGTGGCGGCTATGGCTTCTGGATGCTGGTCATCGCGGCGCTGTTCACCAGTTTCTACAGCTGGCGGCTGATGTTCATGACCTTCTGGGGCACGCCGCGCGGCGACAAGCACACCCATGAGAACGCCCATGAAAGCCCGATGGTCATGCTGGTGCCCCTTGGGGTGCTGGCGGTCGGTTCGGTGTTTGCCGGGATGATCTGGTATGGCAGTTTCTTTGGCGATCATGACCGGGTGAACAGCTTCTTCGGGATTCCCACCCATGCCGAGGCCAGTGCCGCGCATGGCGCGGATGACGCGACGGCGGCCAGCGTGGCCGATGCCGATGCCGATAGCGCCGCCGATGCGACCACGACCGCCGACGCAGAGGCCACCACCGAACCCGCAGAGGAGGCGGCAGCCATGGCCACTGCGCCGCAGGGCGCGATCTTCATGCATCCCGACAATCACGTCATGGACGACGCGCACCATGCCCCGGTCTGGGTCAAGGTCAGCCCGTTCATCGCCATGCTGATCGGGTTCCTGACCGCGATGTGGTTCTATATCTGGAACCCCTCGATGCCCCGCAAACTGGCCGACGCGCAGCGCCCGCTTTACCTGTTCCTGCTGAACAAATGGTATTTCGATGAGGTCTATGACCTGATCTTCGTGCGAGGCGCCAAGGCCCTGGGCCGTCTGCTGTGGAAACGTGGCGACGGCAACGTGATCGACGGCACGATCAACTCTGTGGCGATGGGGATCATCCCCCTCTTTACGCGGCTCTCGGGGCGCGCGCAGTCCGGCTATATCTTTACCTATGCCTTTGCCATGGTGATCGGAATTGTTGTTCTGGTGACATGGATGACGATCGGCGGGGGGGCAAACTGATGGATAACGTCCTTTCAATCACCACGTTCATTCCGCTGATCGGGGCCGCCATTCTGGCGATCTTCCTGCGCGGCGAGGACGAGGCCGCGCAAAGTGCTGCCAAATGGGTGGCGCTGGCCGCGACCGTGGTCACGTTCCTTGTGTCGCTGTTCATCCTGTTCGGTTTCGACCCGGCCAATACCGGCTTTCAGTTCGTCGAACAGCGCCAGTGGCTGCTGGGACTGCAATACAAGATGGGCGTGGACGGGATCAGCGTCCTGTTCGTCATGCTGACCACCTTCATGATGCCGCTGACCATCGCCGCGTCCTGGAACGTCAAGAGCCGCGTCAAGGAATACATGATCGCCTTCCTGGTGCTGGAGACCCTGATGCTGGGGGTGTTCATGGCGCTGGACCTGGTGCTGTTCTACCTGTTCTTCGAGGGCGGGCTGATCCCGATGTTCCTGATCATCGGCATCTGGGGCGGCAAGGCGCGCATCTATGCGTCGTTCAAGTTCTTCCTCTATACCTTCCTGGGATCGGTTCTGATGCTGGTGGCGATGGTGGGCATGTTCGCCGAGGCGGGCACCACCGATATCGCCACGCTGCTGACCCATGAATTCGCCTATGAGGGGTTCAGCGTGCTGGGCATTCATGTGGTGGGCGGGATGCAGACCCTGATGTTCATTGCCTTCTTTGCCAGTTTCGCGGTCAAGATGCCGATGTGGCCGGTGCATACATGGTTGCCCGACGCGCATGTGGAGGCCCCGACAGCGGGGTCGGTCGTCCTGGCAGCGATCCTGCTCAAGATGGGCGGATACGGTTTCCTGCGCTTCAGCCTGCCGATGTTCCCGGTCGCCTCCGACGTGCTGACGCCGCTGGTGTTGTGGATGTCGGCCATCGCCATCGTCTATACATCGCTGGTGGCGCTGGCCCAGCAGGACATGAAAAAGCTGATCGCATACAGTTCCGTCGCGCATATGGGCTATGTGACCATGGGCATCTTTGCCGCCAACCAGCAGGGCATCGACGGCGCGATCTTCCAGATGCTGAGCCACGGATTCATCTCGGGGGCGCTGTTCCTGTGCGTCGGCGTGATCTATGACCGGATGCACACCCGCGACATCGACGCCTATGGCGGCCTTGTGAACCGGATGCCGGCCTATGCGCTGATCTTCATGTTCTTCACCATGGCCAATGTCGGCCTGCCGGGCACGTCGGGCTTTGTCGGGGAATTCCTGACATTGCTGGGGGTGTTCCAGGTCAACACATGGGTGGCCTTCGTGGCGGCAACCGGCGTCATTCTGAGCGCGTCCTACGCGCTCTGGCTCTATCGGCGGGTGGTGCTGGGCGATCTGATCAAGGAAAGCCTGCGCACGATCACCGATATGGGCGGGCGCGAAAAGGCGATCTTTGCCCCGCTCGTGGTGATGACCCTGCTGCTGGGGGTATATCCCGCGCTGGTGACCGACATCATCGGCCCCTCGGTCGAGGCGCTGATTTCCGATTACGACACGGCTCTGGCCGAGGCGCAGAGCGTCTCGCAGTTTGCCGAAACCGCGCATTAAGGAGCCTTTGTTATGATTCAGGCCGATCTGAATATCATGCTGCCAGAGATCGTGATCGCGGTTTATGCGATGCTGGCCCTGCTGGGCGCAGTCTATAGCGGCAAGGACAAGATGGCGGGGATGCTGATCTGGCTGACCGCGGCGCTGTTCGTCGCGATGGCCTTCTGGATCGGCACCACCGGCGATGGCGCGCGCGTGGCCTTTGGCGGGATGTTCATCGATGACGGGTTCTCGCGCTTTGCCAAGGTGATGATCCTGCTGAGCGCCGCCGCCACCATCGTGATGGGGCAGGACTACATGGCGCGGCGCGATTTGCTGCGGTTCGAGTTTCCGGTCCTGATCGCGCTATGTGCCGTCGGGATGATGGTGATGGTCAGCGCGGGTGATCTGATGGCGCTCTACATGGGGCTGGAGCTGCAATCGCTGGCGATTTACGTGCTGGCCGCGTTCCGGCGCGATTCAGTCCGCTCGACCGAGGCGGGGCTGAAATATTTCGTGCTGGGCGCGCTCAGTTCAGGCCTGCTGCTCTATGGGGCGTCGCTGATCTATGGCTATGCGGGCACGACGCTGTTTTCGGGCATCATCGCGTCGGCGGACGGGCGCGCGCCGCTCGGGTTGTTGCTGGGCCTGGTCTTCGTGATCTCGGGGCTGGCGTTCAAGGTGTCGGCGGTGCCGTTCCACATGTGGACGCCGGATGTCTATGAGGGTGCACCGACCCCGATCGTGGCGTTTTTCGCCACCGCGCCCAAGGTGGCGGCGATGGGCCTGTTCGCGCGCGTGATGTTCGACGCGTTCGGCGGCGTGGTCGCCGATTGGCAGCAGGTCGTGGCGCTGTTGTCGCTGTTGTCGATGTTCCTGGGCGCGATCGGCGGGATCGGCCAGATGGATATCAAGCGGCTGATGGCCTATTCGTCGATCTCGCATATGGGGTTCGCGCTGATGGGGCTGGCGGCGGGCACGGCATTCGGCGTGCAGGCGATGCTGATCTACATGGCGATCTATGTGACGATGAATATCGGCGTCTTTGCCTTCATCCTGTCGATGCAGAAAGACAGCCAGCCGGTGACCGACATCCCCAGCCTGAACATGTATTCCAAGTCCAATCCGGGACGTGCATTGGCGATGATGATCCTGCTGTTCAGCCTTGCGGGCGTGCCGCCGCTGGTGGGCTTCTTCGGCAAGCTCTATGTGCTGCGCGCCGCCTATGAGGGCGATCTGGTCTGGCTGGCGGTGGCGGGCGTCATCGCGTCGGTGATCGGCGCGTTCTATTACCTGCGCATCGTGTTCTACATGTATTTCGGCGAAGAGGGCGAAGCGCTGGATGCGCCGCGCTCGCCGGTGCTGTGGGGCGTGCTGATGGCGTCGGCGGCGATCATGCTGGTGGGGGTGATCAACCTCTTCGGCATCGAAGGCATGGCCGAGGCCGCCGCCGCGACGCTGATCAACTGATCCGGTTTTTCAGAGCTGGACCGACAGGTGACGCGCCAAGGCGCGTCGCTTTGTTTTTGGGCCTCCGGCGGGAGTATTTGGGGAAAAATGAAAGCGATGCAAACCTGGCCCGAGGGATATGGCCGCCGCGTTCTGGGCGAGGTGGACAGCACCAATGCCGAGGCGGCGCGCCTGTCGGCCACGCTGGCGGGGCCGACCTGGATCCTGGCGCAGGCGCAATCGGCCGGGCGCGCGCGGCGCGGGCGCGGCTGGGTCAGCCCGATCGGCAATTTCTATGCCACGCTGGTGATGCGCCCCGAGGGGGCGACCGCGACGCTTGCGCTAAGGTCTTTCATCGCCTCGCTTGCGCTGAGCGAGGCGCTGGAGCAGGTCAGCGGGCGCGTGGGGGGCTTTGCGCTGAAATGGCCCAATGACGTGTTGCTCAATGGCGGCAAGCTGGCGGGAATCCTGCTGGAGAGTGCGGGCGGGGCCGGGCAACCGAGCCATCTGTGCATCGGCATCGGCGTGAACCTGAGCCATGCGCCCGATGCGCGCGACCTTGAGCAAGGCGCGCTGCGCCCGGTGTCGCTGGTGTCGGAGACCGGGATTTCGGTCGCACCGCTGGATCTGTTGCTGCCGCTGGCCGCCGCCTATGCCCATTGGGAACAGCAATTTCGCGATTTCGGCTTTGCGCCGGTACGCGCGGCCTGGCTGGCGCGTGCGGCGCGGTTGGGCGAGGTGATCACGGCGCGCGTCGGCACATCCCGCACCACCGGGCGCTTCGAGACGGTGGACGCCGATGGGCATCTTGTTTTATCAGTCGGGGGCACGCGCGTGGCCATTCCGGCGGCCGATGTGTTCTTTTGAGGGAAAAGGCGATGTTACTTGCGATTGACTGCGGCAACACCAACACCGTCTTTGCGATCTGGGACGGCGAGAAATTCCTGTGCACCTTGCGCACCTCGACCCATCATGCGCGCACGGCGGATGCCTATTTCACCTGGTATTCCACGCTGGTCAAACATTACGGGATCGACGTGACCATCGACGAGGTGATCATTTCCTCGACCGTGCCGCGCGTGGTATTCAACCTGCGGGTCTTTGCCGACCGGTTCTTTGGCTGTCGCCCGCTGGTGGTGGGCAAGCCCGAATGCGCGCTGCCGGTGCCGCCGCGCGTCGATGCGGGCACGCTGGTGGGGCCGGACCGGCTGGTCAATACGGCCGGGGCGTTTGATCGCCATGGCGGGGATCTGATCGTGGTGGATTTCGGCACGGCGACCACCTTTGACGTGGTGGCCGGGGACGGGGCCTATGTGGGCGGGGTGATCGCGCCCGGCGTCAACCTGAGCCTTGAGGCGCTGCATATGGCCGCCGCCGCGTTGCCGCATGTGGATGTCACCATGCCGCCGCGCGTCATCGGCACCAACACCGTGGATTGCATGCAATCCGGTGTCTTCTGGGGGTATATCGGCCTGGTGGGCGGGCTCTGCGACAAGATCCGCGCCGAATATGCGCGCCCGATGCGGGTGATCGGCACCGGCGGTCTGGCCCCGCTATTTGCGCAGGGCGAGGCCCTGTTTGACGTGATCGAAGACGATTTGACCATGCACGGCCTGACCGTGATCAACACCTATAACAAGGAGGGCTGAGGCCCCATGAGCAGTGAACGAGTGATTTACCTTCCCCTTGGCGGGGCGGGCGAGATTGGCATGAACGCCTATGTCTATGGCTATGGCAAACCCGGCAAGGAGCGCCTGATCCTGGTGGATCTGGGGGTGGCCTTTCCGGACATGGATACCAGCCCCGGTGTGGATCTGATCCTGCCCGATATCGCCTGGCTCGAGGCGCGGCGCGGCGATCTGGAGGCTATATTTGTCACCCACGCCCATGAGGATCACGTCGGCGCCGTGGCGCATTACTATGACCGTCTGGGCGCGCCGATCTATGCGCGTGCCTTCACCGCCAATATCGCGCGGCGCAAACTGGCCGAGCATGGGCACCCCGAAAAGGCGGTGCGCGTCGTGTCGCCCTGGCCCGAGACCGTCACGGCGGGACCGTTCAGCGTGGGTTTTGCGCCGATTTCGCACTCCATCCCCGAAAGCTCGGGCTTGGTGATCGACACGCCAAAGGGGCGGCTGGTGCATAGCGGCGATTTCAAGATCGACACCGATCCGGGTGTCGGAGAGCCGTTCGATCACGCGATGTGGAAAGAGATCGGCGCGCCCGGCGTTCTGGCGCTGATGTGCGATTCCACCAATGTGTTCAACGCCCATGAAGGCCGCTCGGAGGCGTCGCTGGGCCCTGCGATCGAGGATTTGGTTGCCAACGCCAAGGGCGCGGTCGTGGCCACCACATTTGCCAGCAACGTCGCGCGGGTGAAAACCCTGGCCGAAGCGGGCGAGAGGGCCGGGCGCTCGATCTGCCTGATGGGGCGGGCGATGCGGCGGATGATCGAGGCCGCGGTCGAATCCGGTGTGCTGCGCAACTTTCCCTCGACGATCAGCCCCGAGGACGCCAAGGGCGTGCCGCGCGAAAGCCTGATGCTGATCGTGACCGGATCGCAGGGCGAACGGCGTGCGGCCAGTGCGCAGCTGGCCAATGGCAAATATCAGGGGATCACCCTGAAGGAAGGCGATCTGTTCCTGTTTTCCTCAAAGACCATTCCGGGCAATGAACGCGGCGTGATCCGGATCATGAACCAGTTCTCGGAAAAGGGTGTTGATGTGGTCGATGAAAACAGCGGCCGCTATCATGTGTCGGGCCACGCCAACCGCCCCGATCTCGAGGTGATGCATGATCTGATCAAGCCCAAGATCGTCGTGCCCATGCATGGCGAACACCGTCACCTGCGCGAACATGTCAAGATCGCCGATGCCAAGCGGATGAAGGGCGTTCTGGCGGTGAACGGGATGATGATCGACCTCAGCGCGAAAACGCCGAAGATTGCCGAATATGTCGAGACCGGGCGCACCTATCTGGATGGCACGGTGCAGGTCGGGGCGCTGGATGGCATTGTGCGCGACCGTATCCGCATGGCGCTGAACGGGCATGTGACGGTCAACATCATCCTGGACGAGGAAAACGAACCGCTGGGCGATCCCTGGTGCGAGATCAAGGGCCTCAGCGATCTGGGCCTGAGCAATGCGCCGCTGGTCGATGTGCTGGAAGAGGACCTGGGCCAGTTCCTCAATCGCGCGGGCGCGAAAACCCGCGCCGATGACGACAAGCTGGAAGAAGAGATGCGCCGCATCACCCGGCACACGGTCTTTGCCGAGATCGGCAAGAAGCCCGAGGTGACCCTGATCATCAGCCGGATGACGTGAACCGGGTCAGGCCTGCGCGTGAAGGCGGCGAAGCGTGCCTGTCAGGCGCACGGTCAGCGGGCCGGGCAGGCGCAGCGCCAACGCCCGCGCGAGGGCATCGTAATACCAAAGGGTGCCTGCGCGCGGTGCGGTGAAGCGATCGAACACGACAAGGCCGTCGCGCTGCAGATCATGCAGGATGGATGTCGCATTGTGCAGCTTGTCACAGGTCGTGACCAGAATGGCATCCTGAGATTTTGTTGCGATTCCAGCCAGATAAAGCCTTTTGCATTTTTCCTGAATCAGGGAAAGTGCAAAAGGCCCACGCCCTTTCAATGTCGTGGGCGTTTCGCATCTGATCCGTGTCTCAGATCAAATGCAAAACGCTTTAGGCATCCTTGCGGATGCGCCATTCGGCCTTGTCGTCGCCGTCGCTGTCTGAGCAGGCCAGAACGATCCGCGCGACCCGCGCGCCGAAACGCTGTTCGATCTCCGCGGCGGTTTGCAGGCCGCCCTGATCCTCGACCGCGTCATGCAGAAGGCCGCCGATGGCCTGATCCTCGTCGCCACCATGTTCCAGCACCAGTGCCGAAACCGACATGAGATGGGCAATATAGGGGATGCCGCTGGCCTTGCGCGTCTGGCTGCGGTGCTACCGTGACGCAAAGGCCAGAGCATCGTCGAAACGATGTGTGAGAATGAAAACCTCGATATATGGCAAAGTCGTGCAGAGTTATCCACACGACTCATATGCTAAGGCAGCCCCGGCAAATGACAAGGACCGCGGGCATGACCCTGCGGTCAGCCCGGCTTGCGGTCTTCGAAGCTGAGGGCGATGAAGCTGGGCATGTGATCGCCCATGCCGACGGTCTTGTCCTGGCGACCGCCGCTGTCGGATTGCCCGCGCCCGCCGCCACGACCGCGCGAGGAGCGGCCCTGTTTGTCATCGCTTTCCGGGCGGCTTGACGGCTCTGGGCGGCTTGCGCTTTCGGCGCGCGTATCCTTGCGCTCGGCGTGCTCGCGGGGGGCAGGCTTGCGGGCAGGGCTGTCCGTCTTGCTGTCCGCTTTGTGCTCCGGCTTGCTTTCGGTGGTGGCGTCGGCGGCCGCCATCTCGGGCGCGTCATCGGGTTTGCGCCGGCTGCGGGTGCGGCGCGGCTTGGCCGATTTATCGTCCGGGGCGGCGGCTTGCGGGGCGGGGCTGCGCTGATCGCTGGGCGCGTCACTGTCGCCACCGCTGCCTGTCAGCGGGCTGTCAAGGCGCGGAATGCTCTTCTGGATCAGCGCCTCGATCGCCGCGAGGTTCTTTTCGTCGCGCGGGATGCAGATCATCATTGCCTTGCCGGCCCGCCCTGCACGTCCTGTGCGCCCGATGCGGTGGATGTAATCCTCGGGGTGGCTGGGCACGTCAAAGTTGAACACATGGCTGACTGCAGGCACATCAAGCCCGCGCGCCGCCACGTCCGAGGCCACCAGAAAACGCAGATCGCCCGCGCGGAACCCGTCCAGCGTGCGCGTGCGTTGCGACTGATCCAGATCGCCATGGATCGGCGCGGCGTCATAGCCGTATTTCTTCAATGATTTCGCGACGATATCCACATCCGTCTTGCGGTTGCAGAAGATGATCGCGTTGGTGCATTTGTCGCCCTCGGCGTCGATCATCCTGCGCAGGACATCGCGTTTTTCCGACGCTTCGCGGTCCTTGCGCGAGCCTTTGAACATGATCACGCCCTGTTCGATCGTCTCGGATGCGGTGGCCTGGCGGGCGACCTCGATCCGGGCCGGGGCACTGAGGAAGGTGTTGGTGATGCGCTCGATCTCGGGGGCCATGGTGGCGCTGAAGAACAGGGTCTGGCGGGTGAAGGGCGTCAGGCTGAAGATCCGCTCGATATCGGGGATGAAGCCCATGTCGAGCATGCGATCGGCCTCATCCACCACCATGATCTGAACGCCGGTCAACAGCAGTTTGCCGCGCTCGAAATGGTCCAGCAGGCGGCCGGGCGTGGCGATCAGGACATCGACGCCCTTGTCGATCAGCTTGTCCTGTTCCTTGAACGACACGCCGCCGATCAGCAGCGCCTTGGTCAGTTTCAGGTGCTTGGTGTAGGTGTCGAAGTTTTCCGCCACCTGCGCGGCCAATTCACGCGTGGGGCACAGCACCAGCGAGCGGGGCATGCGCGCCCGCGCGCGCCCGCGCGCCAGCAGCGTGATCATCGGCAGCACGAAGCCGGCGGTCTTGCCGGTTCCGGTCTGGGCGATGCCCAGAACGTCGCGCCCTTCCAGTGCGGGCGGGATTGCGCCCTCCTGAATGGGGGTGGGGCTTTCGTACCCGGCCTCCTCAATGGCTTTGAGGACCTTCGGGTTCAGATTCAAATCAGAGAATTTTGTCATGTGTATCCGTGGTTTGCGGACACATCTTGGCCCGCTCGTCTTTTCGGGTCGGGCCCGGTCGGCCCCGTGGTTCTCCACATGGATGACCCGTCAGATTGGCGTTTACCGGAAAAAGGGGGGGATGGTCAATGGACACTGCGTTTGCGTCAACAATACTGCGTGAGCGCCGCGGATTGTTGCACATCGGGCATGGATCAGGCGTGATCGGGGAAATGGCGCGCGCGCTTGGCCTCGAGGTCAAGGTCAAAGCGGTGCAACAGCCCATGCGCGCGCAGCCGGTCCAGCAATCCCGGCGATGCGGTGCAGACCTCATCGTAGAACGCACGCAGCGCGTCTTCGCCGCCCTCGGCCTCGATCATGGAAAACAGCGCGTTCATGTTGAGATTGGCGACACCCGCCCCCTTGAGCGAGGGGCGATAGGATCCCGCGCGCAGCCGATAGCGATAGGCGTGCTGCCAATGCGACCATGAAGGCGCGTGCAGATGGCACAGATGGGTCTCGTCAAGGTGGTGGACATTCGGGATCTGCGTGCCGTCCACAAAGGCATTGTGAATCCGCAGGCTGAGATTGTCGGCACCGCAACGCACAAAGATCTTGCCGCTGACATGGCTGAGAAAGCCGCCATTGAGATGCGCACCGAAATTGGGATAGATCGCCTCGCTTTCATCGCGGCGCATCCATGCGAGCGTGGCGCAGGCCTTGAAATAGCCGTCACTGTCGGGGCCGCAGGGGGCCAGGGCCTCGATCGGGCGGATGCGGGCGGTCATGGCGTCGTCGGGCAGGGAGGCCAGCTGTTGCCCCAACGGGGTCAGCGGCCACAGGAATTCGTCCACGTCGATATGGCCCAGCCAGTCGACACCGGGGTTGCGGCGATAGGCGCGGGTCGCGTTCCTGGTCTGGCGCGGCTGATGGGCCTCGGGGCGGCGGCCGCGCCAATAGCCCTCATCCGTCACGATGACGCGACAGCGCGGATGCGCATTCAGGGCCGCGCGCGCCTCGGGGGCGTCGTCATCAAGGTAGATATGCAGAACATGCGCCCCCAGATCGAGATGATGGGCGGCAAAATTCAGGATGTCGCGGGACGGCGCCTTGATCGTGCTCACAAGGCCCCAGGTGACGGGTCTGCTCATGGGCGCGACAATGCCGATGCGGGCCGGGGCGCGCAAGACGGGATCGTGTGCCATGCCCGCATGGCGCGGCATTTTGTCGGATTCGCGCCGCAGGGCCGGCAAACAGGCATTTTGGGGCGATCTGCGGGGCGTTCGCGCCGGGCTATGCCTTGCAAGTGGGGCCGCTGCGTTCTACATCGGGGAAAATGACATGGAGGATGGAAATGGCCATTCAGGCGAGTGATATCGAAGCGATGATCCGCGAGAGTTTTCCAAATGCGCGGATCACCGTGCATGGCGATGATGGTGCGCATTTCGCCGCCGAGGTGATCGACGCATCCTTCAAGGGCCTCAACCGGGTGCAGCAGCAACGCGCCGTCTATGCCGCCCTCAAGGGCAAGATGGACGGCCCCGCCGGCGAATTGCACGCCCTGGCCCTGACCACCTCTGCGCCGGACTGACGGCGCGCGACGACAGACACCAATGGGTTCACCACCCGCAGACCAAGCCCCGGAGACGAAAATGACCGACACAAAGACCCAGATCGAAGACACCGTGAAATCCAATGACGTGGTTCTCTACATGAAGGGCACCAAAGACATGCCGCAATGCGGGTTCTCCTCGCGCGTGGCAGGGGTGCTGAATTTCATGGGCGTGAACTTTGCCGACGTGAATGTTCTGGCCGATGAGGCGATCCGTCAGGGTATCAAGGATTATTCGGACTGGCCGACCGTGCCCCAGCTTTTCGTCAAGGGCGAATTTGTCGGCGGTTGCGACATCATCACCGAAATGATGCTGTCGGGTGAGTTGGACAAGCTGTTCGAGGATAACGGCGTGGCCTTCAACAAGGATGCCGCCGAAAAGATCCGCGAAGCCAACGCCTGATCATTCGGCCCGCTTCGCGCCGTTGCGCCGACGGCCTGCCCAGTGGGCGGGCCGCTCAGGTCCGGCTGGTGCGAAAGTGGACATGCAAGACCGGACATGGCCCGCGCCTGTCCGGTTTTTTGCGTTACCGGAGATAGCTCAGAACCTCGTCATAGGTCAGACGCTCGCGGACCTCGGTCTGGATCTCCTGTTTCAGATCCGTGGCCTTGCTGCCCAGCGATGACTGGCTGTCCTTGGCCAGTGCGGATACATCCGCCAGCGACGGGCCTTGCAGGGTTGCGCCGAGGCGCGCCAGGAAATCGCGCGCGCTCGGTTCGGCCGTGTCGCGTGACACCAGATCCTCGTACCTGACATGGATCCGGGGCGCATGGGTCTGCGCCGCGTAGCGAAAGACCAGCGACAGGTAGATATCTATCTGGTCCTGAATGATTATTCTCTTTCGGCGGCTGCTCACCCAGGGAAGGATGCGCCCCTCGGTCAGGATTCGCGTCACCTGCGAGGCAATCGCCGCCGCCGGATCGCGCGTCACCAGGATCAGCCCCAGCGGGCCGCCCTCCATGCGGTCGCGCGCGTGAATTTCCCGCAGGAAATGCGCCTTGTATCCGATCGGATCATCCGAATTGATCCGGATCAGGTTCGCTCTGTTCGCCTTGCGCTGATGGATCGGCGGATCGAACCGTGCGCCCAGACAGCCTTCGGTCGGGCGGTTCGTGTAGGCCTTCAGAATCGCGCGAACAAGGTGATTTCCGCTTCTGGGATAAGAGGCGACATGCCAGGAAGGTTGACTTTGCATCGGGCGGGCCTGCGTGTCGAATGGCTGATGCGCGCGGGCATAGCATCAATGCGGCCGCGGGCCAACCGGGCGGGGCAGGGGCGGCGGGGATATGCCGTTGAAAGCGTTTCGTGAAAAGGGACCGGCATTGCGCCGGTCCCGTCCGTTCAGGCCCTGGCCGCCGAGACGACGCCCTTGATCAGGGCCTTGTCGCCCAGTTCGGCGCCGCGCTGTGCGCAGACCTTGCTGGGGCATCTGATGGGGAACCGGGCGATGTCACCGCTGCGCCTGTCCAGCGTGCTGATCATGCGCGACAGCACCGCCGCGCCGCCCATGCGATGACCTGACCCGCGCGCCCCGAAATCGCGCGAAAATGGCGGCGCGAGGCGCAAATTGTTTGCGGGCACCGGCGCGGACCTGTAGAGGCTGCGGCCATGATCAAGGACAAACATCCCTCGGGCGCGCCCTGGCGCAATTTCTATGGCCGATTCAAGGGCAAGGCGCTGCGCCGGTCCCAGGAAACCCTGCTTGAGCAGGATCTGGATGCCCTGTCGCCCGGCCCCGTCGGCTGGGATGAAAACCCCGAGCGGCGCGAACTGGACATTGCCGCGCTGTTTGGCGGGCGCGATCTGTGGCTGGAAATCGGCTTTGGCGGCGGTGAACATCTGGTGCATCAGGCCGCGGCCAACCCGGATGTGGGCCTGATCGGCTGCGAGCCCTATCTGAACGGTGTCGCCATGCTGCTGGCCAAGATCCGCAAGGCCCGCGTCGACAATCTGCGCATCCATCCCGGCGATGCCCGCGATCTGTTCGACGTTCTGCCCGAAGCCTCGGTCGGGCGGGCCTTTCTGCTTTATCCCGATCCCTGGCCAAAGAAACGCCACCACCGGCGCCGCTTTGTCACCGCGGAGCACCTGGCCCCGCTGGCACGGGTGATGAGACCGGGCGCGGTGCTGCGCGTGGCGACAGATATCGAGGATTACGTGCGCCAGACGCTTGAGGAAGTGCCGCGTCAGGGGTTCGAGTGGCTGGCCGAGCGCCCGCAGGACTGGCGCAGCCCCTGGGCGGACTGGTGCCCGACGCGCTATGAACAAAAGGCCCTGCGCGAGGGGCGGGTGCCGCATTATCTGACGTTTCGCAAGATCTAAACCGTCATCCGCGTGCTGAGCCGGTCCAGCATGCCCAGGCATTGATCCAGCTGTTCGATGGCCAGATATTCATCGGCCTTGTGGGCCTGCTCGATCGAACCGGGGCCACAGACAACGGCGGACATGCCGAAGGTCTGGAAAATGCCGGCCTCGGTGCCGAAGGGCACCACGTCGGCCGCGTTGGCCCCGGTCAGTTCCATGAAAATGTCCTTGGCCTCGTTCTCGTCGGCGGGCTCCAGCCCCTCGACCTCACCGATCACCTCGGTGGTGATGTCGGCATCGGGATGCACGGCGCGCATCAGCGGCAGCAGCACCGACTGGCAATAGGCGTGCAGATCCTCCTTGACGAAACGTGCATCGGCCAGTTGCACGGGGCGCATTTCCCAATCGACCTGCGCGGTGCTGGGGATCACGTTATGGGCCACGCCGCCGATCAGCGCGCCGGTGTTGATCGTGGTCCAGGGCGGATCAAAGCGGCTGTTGGCGGGTGTGCGGGCGCGCAGCGCGTCCTTCAACTCAAGCAGGCGGTTGACGTAGCGCACGGCGTATTCCACCGCGTTCACCCCGCGATCCGGGCCCGATCCATGCCCCGCCAGACCGCTGAACCGGGTGGTGTATTCGTAACAGCCCTTGTGCCCTTCGATGATGCGCATGCTGGTCGGCTCACCGATCAGCGCAAGGGCCGGGCGCAGTTCCAGTGCGCGCAGGCTGTTGACCAGTGCACGCGCCCCGAAACAGCCGGTTTCCTCATCATAGGTAAATGCGAAATGGATCGGGCGGGTGGTGATGCGTTCGGCAAAGATCGGGGCCATTGTCAGCGCGGCGGCGATGAACCCCTTCATGTCGCAACTGCCGCGCCCGAACAAACGCCCGTCGGCTTCGTGCATCAGGAACGGATCGCTGGCCCAGTCCTGATCGGCCACCGGCACCACGTCGGAATGGCCCGACAGAACGATGCCGCCATCCACTTCGGGGCCGATCGTGGCAAAGATATTGGCCTTCTGCCCGGTCGCATCGCGAAAGATATGCACCTTGGCGCCCGCATCCTCAAGCCGGTTGGCCAGATAGGCGATCATGTGCAGATTGCTGGCCTCCGAGAGGGTGGGAAACCCGATCAGCGTGCCCAGCGTCTCGATCGTGTCGTCCAGTGCCGTGCGCAATTGCGGCCCTCCCCCTGCCGTGGAAACAGACCGAGAGTGTTGACAGAACCCGGTCGGGTCAAGGCATTTGTTCTCCCGCCCGGCGCGCAGCGGCGCCTATGCGCAAGCGCCAGACCTGTGATGTCGCTGCCCGCGCGCCACCCGAGAGCATGACGCGCCGCACCGAAATCCGGGGTGCGGGTTCTTGGCGCGCCTGCGTCAGGTGTCGCTGTCGATCCAGATCGTCACCGGGCCGTCATTGGTCAGACTGACCTGCATGCTGGCGCCGAATTGGCCGGTCTCGACCGGGACACCCTCGCCGGCAAGGCACCGGGCGAAATGCTGATAGAGCGCGCGGCCGGTTTCGGGGGCGGCGGCGCTTGAAAATCCGGGGCGGTTGCCGCTTCTCGTGTCCGCGGCCAGCGTGAACTGGCTGACCACCAGCGCGCTGCCGCCGATATCGCGCACGGACAGGTTCATCTTGTCGGCGTCATCGGTGAAGATCCGCAGCTTTGCGATCTTGGCCGCCATGCGCGCGGCGTCGGCGTCGCTGTCGCCCTGCATGGCGCAAATCAGGATCAACAGGCCCGGACCGGTCTGACCGACAATCGCGCCATCGACTAAAACCGCGGCTTGGGTGACACGTTGGAGAAGGGCGCGCATGGGCTGGCTCCTGTCTGTGGTGGCGGTGTTGACGTCTTTTCAGGCGGGTCGGCGGCGTTTGCCAAAGATGCGCCCGTCGGTGATCAGGATGCCGATCCCGATCAGCGCGAATCCGGCAATGGCGGCCAAACTCAGCCGTTCATCCAGAAAGATCGCGCCGAGGGCAATCGCAAAGGGCGGGATCAGCAGCGTGACCAGCATCAGATTGGCCGCCCCCGCCCGCACGAGTATCGCGAAATAGAGCAGATAGGCCAGCGAGGTGCAGATCACCGACAGCGACAGCAGCGCCGCCCAGACGCCGCCCGACAGCGCCAGATCGGGTGGCCCGTCTTGGATCAGCACGACCGGAATCATCAGCAAGGTGCTTCCGGCCACCATCCCGAGGGCGTTCATCTGCGGGGCAATTCCCTTCAGCGTCAGCTTGGCCCAGACGCTGGCGATCGCATAAAACAGCGCCGCGCACAGGATCGCCAGTTGCGCCAGATCGCGCAGGTCCAGATCATGCAGCGCCGAGGGGCCGATCACCGCCGCCACACCCGCCAGCCCGAACAGCGCACCGATGATCTTGGGGCGGGTCAGGGCCTCATCGGAAAACACCAGACCCGCTATCACCGCGCCAAACACCGCCGTGGTGCCGTTCAGGATCGCCGCAAGCCCGCTGCCGATATAGGTCTGCCCCCAGAAGATCAGCGAAAACGGGATCGCGTTGTTTAGCCCACCCATCACCAGGTAAGCCCCCCAGATGCGCGGATCACGCGGCAGTCTGATCCCCAGATACCACACCACCCCCACCAGCACCGGCAGCGCCCAGAAGGTGCGATGCAGCGTGATGGTCAGCGGCGGCACTTCGTCCAGCGCGATTTTCGCCAAAAAGAACGAGCCCCCCCAGATCGCCGCAAGGCAGAGGAGCATGAGGGTGGAAAGCGGGGTGAGTCGGGTGCTGTGTTTCATGCGCTCTTGTCGCCCGGCTGGCGCGGGTTTGCGACCCGAATCCTGTGCTTTGGGGCGGGAGCGGGAAAAAAGGGACGCCGCCGCCCCGGAGTGGTCCGCCACGCTAGAGCGCGCCTTCGTTCACGGCCACGCCATAGCCGATCGCGGCGGCGATCAGTGCGCCGATCAGAAGGGCAAAGGCGATTTTCCACGCCGACCACGGGCGTTCGCCCTGCACCCGGCCGGTGCGCCCGTTGACCACGAAACGATAGGTCTTGCCCCGGTATTTATAGGCCGCCAGCCAGACCGGCAGCAGGATATGCTTGAACGTCACATCGCTGATTGTCGTGTCGATGTCATGCACCCGCTGGCGGTCGCCGCCGATGTCGAATTTCACGTCGCGCAGGATGGTGGCGTCGATGCGGATGCGCGCCTGCGTGAAACCCTCCTGCAGGTCCACGCTGTAGCCCTCGGCGCGGAATCCGGCCAGATATTCGGGGCTGTAGGGTTCCAGCGCGCTGAGGTCCCACGGCTCGAGCCCGTCGGTATAGGCCTTGGGCAGGGACCGCGAGGCCAGCACCAGCACGTCATCGAACCAGCGCGCAACACGGCCCGACACGCTGTTCCAGCGCACCTTGGCCACCTTGACCTGCTGGCGCTTGCCATCGCGCATCACGGTCTGGGTCTCGTAATAGACGGTGCCGCGCTCGCCCTGATAGGTGGATTTGGTGTCGGCATCGAAGGTCCAGTAGGGCACATAGATGCCCTGCATCCGTCGCCCCTTGCGGGCATAGTCCTTGAGGCCGCCGGGCGCGAACCAGAGGCGGCCCAGCCAGTCGGTCATGGCGGCGCGCGCGCTGCGTTCGTCCAGCGCGAAGGGCAGCAGGGCGCGCGGTTTGATATGGCGATGGATGCCGGTATCGGTGACGATCGGGGTTGCGCAGAACGGGCATTGCGCGGCGTGGGAGCCGGCGTCGAATTCGACCTCGGCGGCGCAGTTGGGGCATTTGAGGACGCGGGTTTCCTCGATCGCCTCGGGGGGCAGCTGGCGGGCGATGGCGCGCTCGTAATCCAGTTCCTTGATATGGGCGCGCTCAGCGGTCGGGGCGTGCGCGACATCCTGGGTGTTGCCGCAATGATCGCAGACCAGCCGCCCCTCCTGCGGTGCAAACCGCAGGGCGGCCCCGCATTGATCGCAGGGAAAACGGTGCTGGGCGGGGGGCGTATCGGTCGGGATGTCGGACATTGGGGCGGGCCGTCGGATTTTGAGTATTTCTGGAAAAATGAAAGGGGAGGGCGCGCCCTTGGATGGCCCCGGTCACGCGGGCGGCGGCGGGGGCGGGGGCGGGGGCGGGGGCATGACCGTGAAGAGGCGTGCGAGATCGGGAATGTCCTCGGCGCGCATCCAGCCGTCCTGGCCGGCGGTCCACATCTGGCTGTCGCGTGTCAGCGAGCCATCGGCGACCATACGCCCCAGTGTGGCGCGCGAATAGGGGCCGTGGGTCTTGCCGTTTTCGGCGATGTGCCAGACATGTTCGACCGGCGGCGGCGGCGGGGGTGTTTGCGCGGCGGCGGTCGGGGCGGCGGAAGGGCGCGCGCCCCAGGGGCCGGATTGCGCCATCTGCTGGGCCATCGCCATGCCCATCCCCATGCCGAGCCCGGCGCCCATGCCGCCACCGCCTGCGGGGTTCTGGGCGGCTTCGGTCATCGCCTCGGCGGCGGCGTATTGGGTATAGGCCCCGAGATCGCCGGCGATGCCGACCGAGGTGCGTTTGTCCAGCGCCTTTTCGACGGCGGGGGGCAGCGAGATGTTTTCGATATAGAGTTCGGGGATGGTGAGGCCGTAATCGGTCATGGTCTGGCTGATCGCGGCCGCCACCAGCTTGCCCAGATCGGCGGTGTTGGCGGCCATGTCCAGCACCGGGATGTTCGAACTGGCGATGACGCGGGAAAATTCCTGCACGATGATGTTGCGGATCTGATAGCTGATCTCGTCCATGGTGAATTCACCATCGGTGCCGACGATTTCCAGCAGGAATCGGGCCGGGTCGCTGACGCGCACGCTATAGGTGCCGAAGGCGCGGATCCGTGTCGGCCCGAATTCGGGATCGCGCAGCATGATCGGGTTCTTGGTGCCCCATTTCAGATCGTTGAACCGGGTGGTGTTGACGAAGTAGATTTCGGATTTGAACGGTGACTTGAAGCCGTGATCCCAATGCTGGAGCGTGGTCATCACCGGCATGTTGTTGGTTTCCAGCATGTAGAGGCCGGGGGTGAACACATCCGCGAGTTGCCCTTCATGCACGAACACCGCCGCCTGGCCTTCGCGCACCGTCAGCTTGGCGCCGTATTTGATTTCGTGGCCTTCGCGCTGGAACCGCCAGACCATCGTATCACGGGTATCATCGACCCAGTGGATGACGTCGATGAATTCACCGGTCAGAAAATCGAAAATGCCCATCTGTGTGGTCTCCTTGTGGTCAGCTGGATCCGCCGGCGCGCTGCGCAATCAGGCGGCGCAGGATCGGGCGGGCCTGATCGGCGCTCATGCCGGGGGTGAGTTCGGGGGAATAGAGCAGGCGCAGCAGCTCTTCGTCATGGGTGGTGAGCAGCGCGAATTCGTCGTCATCGTTGAAGATCGACGGGCGCGCCTGCGGGCTGTCATTGGCAAGGCCCAGGCCCTGCGCCAGTTCTTCGTGCACGCAGGAGCGGCGCAGAAGATCGGGGTGCTCGGCGCGGATCAGCGCGATGGCGCGGCGATAGGCGTTGTCGTTGCCGGTGTCCGAGAACGCCACCACGAGGCAATGGATCGAGCGCGGCAGCGCGTTGAACAGCGACAGCGCCGAGGGGCTGATATTGGGCACGAGGGTGCGGATGCGCGCGACCGCCTGATCGCGGTCATCCTCGCCCATGATGAGCACGTGGAAATTGGCATCGCCCGAGTCCATCGAAATCGGATGGCCGGTGATCCGGCCCAGCCGCGCGGCATAGAGGCTGACGATCCGCTGATCGAGATTGCGCTGCGCCTCGGGCACCGTGGCGCCGAATTCGACCGTCATGCGCACCGGCACCACCCATTTGCGCAGTCCCCCCGCGCGCCCGTCCGAGCGGGTCAGCCCGCGATCGCGCGCATATTCGTCATAAAACGCGATCCGCTCGAAATTGCGCAGGATGTCGGTATCCGTATAGGGCGTGTCGCGCCCGCCGCCATCGGTGCGCAGCAGGCCCTGCATCAGCAGCCGGGTCTGCACATTGGCGTAATGATTGGCCAGCGCGCGGCTGCGCAGCGAGGCGGGGGTATCGGGATCGGGGAGCGGCGCCGGCGGTCTGAGCCCGGCGGGGCGTGCCTGTGGCGTGACCGTCGGGGCAGGGGGCGCGGCAAGGCAGGCGCTGAGCGCGAGCAGGCCCAGGGAGCCCAGCACTGCGTTGAATATGCCGCGTCGTTGCGTCATGGCGTGATCTCAGGCTCCGGTTGACGTCGCGACAGTGTCGCCGGTGCCGTCCTTGCGCGCCTTGGCCGAGGCCAGCGTGTCGCGCAGTTCGGCCTCCATCTTTTTCAGATCTTCCTCGGCGGCGGCGCGGCGGGCCTTGCCCTCATCGGCGATCTTGAGCGAATCCTGAATGGTGCCGATCAGATCGGCATTGGCCTTCTTGACTGCTTCGATGTCAAAGACGCCGCGTTCCATTTCCTCGCGGATCATCTTGTTGGACTGGCGCAGGTTCTGCGCATTCGCGGTCAGCAACTCATTGGTCAGGTCATTGGCGTCGCGCACCGCTGCCGCCGCCTGCGCCGAGCGCTGGATCGTGACCGCCTGCGCCAGCTGGGTTTCCCAGAGCGGCACGGTGTTGACCAGCGTCGAGTTGATCTTGGTCACCAGCGATTTGTCGTTTTCCTGCACCAGACGGATCGAGGGCAGCGATTGCATCGTCACCTGACGCGTCAGTTTCAGATCATGCACCCGGCGTTCCAGATCGTCGCGCGCGGCGCGCAGATCGCGCAGTTCCTGCGCCTTCATCACCTGATCGGCCTCGGCGGCCTTGGTCACTTCGGCCTCTTTGGCGGGGATGTCATCGGTATCCAGCACGCGCAGCTTTTCCTCACCGGCCGAGATGTAAAGCGCCAGTTCGTCATAGAAATCCAGCGTCTTTTCATAGAGCAGGTCCAGCGATTTGATGTCCTTGAGCAAGGTATGCTCATGGCCCAGCAGATCGTCGGTGATCTTGTCGATCTGGCCCTGCACCTCCTCGAAGCGGGCGGTGAATTTAGCAAAGGGGGCGGCGCGGCCCATCAGGCGCTCCCACCAGCTGCGCTGGCGGCGCACGTCGAGTTCGGACACCGAAAAGCCCCGGATGGTCGAGACGATGCCGCGCAGCGAATCCCCGGCAGGGCCGACATCCTTGTTGCGCACGCCCTGAAGCATGGATTGCGAGATGACCTGCAATTCCGCCTGCGCCCCCGACCCAAAAGACACGATGGATTGCGTGTCGCTCATGTCGATCTCATCCATGCGCCGCCGGATCGCGTCGCCCAGCGGTTTGTTGGCCTCGGCCAGCGTGATGATGACATTGGCCTCGGTGGGTTCGGGCAGGATCGCGGCGCTGACTTCCTCGACCTGGGCCAGCGTGGCCTCGGCCTTTTGGCGGGTGGTGTCTGACATAAGCTTTCCTCTCAACTCGTGTGATTGGTGTTCAGGGTGACGCCCTCGCGGCGCAGGCGGTCGCGCAGAACGTCGATTTCAATCTCCAGATCGGTATGGCTGTCTTGCAATAATGTTCGGGTCTTGGCGGTGAAATTCTCTTCCAGGTCGCTGAGCAGCATCATGTAGTCGCGCCGCGCGTCGGTGTCGCGGCTGCGTCCGTAGATATCGGCGAATTTGATCGTCGCATCGCGCGCCCCCATCAGATAGACGCCGATGAACTTGCGCGCCGATGTCAGGTCACGCGGATCGTTCTCGATGGTGCGCAGCATGTCGCGCACGGTGGCCTGAAACTGCGCCAGCCGTGCCTCGGCCTGCCGGTCCCCGGCGCGCCGGATCGCATCGGACATGGCGCCCAGATGGGCCTCGGCCTGTTCGACGGCGCGCGCCACGCGGTCGCTCTGGAACATGTCGACCCCCTCCATCCCTTTGTCGCGCAGCGGATCGGGACCAAAGGCAAGGCCGTGCAGCACCGCGCCGACCGCCAGGTAGATCAGCGGCGCGAACAGGCCCCCCCCGGCCGCGAACCCGGCCAGACCCAGGCCCAGCCCGGTCAGCACCGATCCGGCGATCTTGCGCGGAAAACCCGGGCGGCGCGCGATCTTGCGCGCGTCATAGGCCTCTTGCGCCAGGATACCCTCGCGTGTCAGCCACGCCGCCAGCAACAACAGCCCCAACGCCCCGAGATTCAGCGCCAGACCGGTGGGCCCGCTGCTGAACGCCGCCCAGATCAGCGGCAGAGGGGCGATGAACAGCAGATTGACCCGCCCGCCGGCGCGCGTGCGCGTGGCGCCGCGAAACGTGCCGGTATGGGCCTTTGCGGGGGGATCGCCCTCGGGGCTGAACTTGCCGCCATAGCGCTGCGCCATCAGACGCCACCCGCAAGGCTGACGAAAAGGATCAAAAGCACCAGCAGGAAAAACGCCAGTTTCTGAAGGCCGGTTTCTGTCATGTGCCCTCCCCCGAGCGCGATTATTGTTACCTTCCATATCTAGGCGATGCGCCCGATCCTTGCTAGGGGGAAGTTTCCGCGCCGACGCGCAGATGCGCCGCGGCAGGGGCATCAGGGGCGTCTGGGACGTCAGGGGCTGCGCCGGGACCGCTTTGGCATCGCGCGCTTGCCGCCGCCGGGCTTTTTCGAGGTCGGGGCGGGGGCGGGCGGCGCCTCCATGCCCAGCTGGTCGCGCAGAACGCGGGCGCGGACTTCCTCGACCTCGCCGGGCTTGAGCTGGCCCAGCTGGAATGGGCCGTAAGAGACACGGATCAGACGGTTCACGGTCAGCCCGACCGCCTCCATCGCGCGGCGCACCTCGCGGTTGCGCCCTTCGCGGATCGCCACCGTGACCCAGGCATTGGCCCCGGTCTGACGGTCCAGCGTGACCGTCATCGGCTGAAAGCGCTCTCCCTCAAGGTTCAGACCGGCGCGCAGCGGTGCAAAGGTGTCATCCGTAGGTCGCCCGTTGATGCGGACCCGGTATTTGCGCATCCATCCGGTCGAGGGCAGTTCCATCTTGCGCTTGATGCCGCCATCATTGGTCAGCAGCAACAACCCCTCTGAATTGAGATCCAGCCGCCCCACGCTCATCACCCGTGGCAGACCTTCGGGCAAGGCATCGAAAATCGTCTCGCGGCCCTTTTCGTCGCTCGTGGTGGTCACCAGCCCCTTGGGCTTGTGATAGAGCCAGAGGCGCGGCGGCTCGGGCGCGCCCAATGGCTTGCCATCGACGGTGATGCGGTCACCGGAGATGACGTTCAGGGCGGCGCGATCTATCTTGACGCCGTTCACGGTGACGCGGCCCAGCTCGATCATGCGCTCGGCCTCGCGGCGCGATGCGACGCCTGCACGCGCGATCACCTTGGCGATCCGCTCGCCTGCGGGTGAGGGGGGGGGATTGGGTGGTTTGCTCATAGGGCCGGGATTACCCCATTCACGCCCCTTGCGAAAGCGCCTTTGACGCGGCATTCAGCATGACATGACGTTTATCAGCCATATGGACGCCGCGCTTGCGCAGGCGCGTGCTGCCGCCGCGCGCGGCGAAGTGCCGGTGGGCGCGGTGCTGGTGGCCCCGGATGGGCGCGTGATTGCGCAGGCGGGCAACCGCACCCGTGAATTGCACGACCCGACCGCCCATGCCGAGATCCTCGCGATCCGCGCCGGATGCGCCGCCATGAACAGCGAGCGCCTGAGCGGCTTCGACCTTTATGTCACGCTTGAACCCTGCGCGATGTGCGCCGCCGCCATCGCCGCCGCGCGGATCGCGCGCCTTTACTATGGTGCCAGTGACCCCAAATCCGGCGGCGTCGCCCACGGCGCGCGAATTTTCTCCCACAGCCAGAGCCACCACGCCCCCGAAATCTATGACGGGATTGGCGCGGACGCCGCCCGGGATCTTCTCAAGGACTTTTTTGCAGGCAAGCGCCAAAAAGATTAATGCCTTCGGCGAGGATATTTTCAGCAAGAAGAAACAGGGGCGCGCCGCCTCCTTTCATTTTTCCAGAAATACTCAAATTCCGACCTCAGATCACGATCGGAACCATCACCTGTGGTTCGATCACGTTCACGCCGGGCAGGGCCGCGATCAGTTCATCGGCCGATTGTTCGAGGATCGGGAAGGTGCGGTAATGGCAGGGGATCAGCGTCTTGAACTGAAAGAAGGTCCTGGCGGCGTAGGCGGCGCGGCGCATGTCCATGGTGAAATAGCCGCCGGCGCACAGGATGCCGATGTCGGGTTCGTGCAGCGCCTGGAAAACGCCCATGTCGGCCATGACGTCGGTGTCGCCGCTGACATAGATCGTATGGCCTTCGCCCGTGATCATGTAGCCGCATTCGGTGCCGGGGACATGCGGGCCGTCTGCAGCGCCGAAGCTGCTGGAATGGGTTGCGTGCACCATCGTGACCTTCGTGCCGCCCAGATCGACGGTGCCGCCCTTGTTGAATCCGATCGTGGCGATCTTTTCGTTGGTTTCCCAGTGGTTCATCAGGTCGAACTGTCCGACCACCGGGATATCGAGCGCGCGTGCGAGATCGAGCGTGTCGCTCGCGTGATCGAAATGCGCATGGGTCAGCAGGATATGGGTTGCGCCCTCGGTGGCGCGCGCATGGGCGTCGGCGGGCAGCATCGGATTGCCGTTCAGCCACGGGTCGATCAACAGGACCTGCGCCCCGATCTCGATGCGGAATGAGGAATGTCCAAGCCAGGTGATATTCATCGGGTCTCTCCTATTGTCCAGGGCCAGTCTAGCAAATGGCGCGCGCGAGGGAAGGCGTTGTCGGGCCCGCCGCGCCAGGTTTCGCAACTGCGCTCTCTTGCACGCCTGCGCTCGGGGGGATAAACGCGGGGGCGACTGACTGACCGGAGTTCTTGCACCATGTCCATCGATCTGGAAACCGCCGCGCGGGTGGCCAAGCTGGCCCGCATCCGCGTGGATGACGCCGACCTGCCTGCCCTTGCGGATGAGTTCAACGACATCCTCGGCTTTATCGAGCAGTTGAACGAGGTCGATGTAGACGGGATCGACCCGATGGTCAGCGTCACCCCCATGCGCCTCAAGCGGCGCGCGGATGTGGTGGACGACGGCAATCAGCAGGCCAGGGTCCTGTCCAATGCGCCCGATGCCCGAGAGGGGTTCTTTGCCGTGCCCAAGGTGGTGGAATGATGTCCGATCTGAACAAGCTGACCATCGCCGCCGCCCGTGACGGGCTGCGCGCCGGGGATATCACCGCGCGCGAGTTGACCGATTCCTGTCTGTCGGCGATCGAGGGGGCAGGGGCGCTCAATGCGTTCGTGCACAACACCGCCGATCTGGCCCGCGAACAGGCCGCGCGCGCCGATGAGCGTCTGCGCGCGGACACGGACGCGCCCGCCATGTGCGGCATTCCGCTGGGCATCAAGGATCTGTTCTGCACTCGCGGCGTGCCCAGCCAGGCCGGCAGCCGGATCCTGCAGGGCTTTGTTCCCGAATACGAATCAACCGTCAGCCAGAACCTGCTGGATGCCGGCAGTGTCATGCTGGGCAAGCTGAACATGGACGAATTCGCTATGGGATCCAGCAATGAAACATCCGTCTATGGCGACGCGGTCAATCCGTGGCGGCGCAGCACGGACGCCGCCGATCTGACGCCCGGCGGGTCATCGGGGGGATCGGCCGCCGCGGTGGCGGCGGATCTGTGTCTGGGTGCCACCGGGACCGATACCGGCGGCTCGATCCGCCAGCCTGCGGCCTTTACCGGCATCACCGGGATCAAGCCGACCTATGGGCGCTGCTCCCGCTGGGGGATCGTCGCCTTTGCCTCGTCCCTCGATCAGGCCGGGGCGATGACCAAGGACGTGCGCGACGCGGCCATCATGCTGGGCGCGATGTGCGGCCATGATCCCAAGGACAGCACCAGCGCCGACCTGCCCGTGCCCGATTTCGAGGCCATGCTGAGCGGCGACATCAAGGGCAAGGTGATCGGCATCCCGCGCGAATACCGCATGGACGGCATGTCGGACGAGATCGAGACCCTCTGGACCCGGGGCAGCGAGATGCTGCGCGATGCGGGCGCCGAGATCCGCGACATTTCCCTGCCGCACACCAAATACGCGCTGCCCGCCTATTACGTGATCGCCCCCGCCGAGGCCTCGAGCAATCTGGCGCGCTATGACGGGGTGCGCTATGGCCACCGCGCCAGCCTCGCCCCCGGGGACGGCATCACCGAGATGTATGAAAAGACCCGCGCCGAAGGCTTTGGCCATGAGGTGCAGCGCCGCGTGATGATCGGCACCTATGTGCTGTCGGCGGGGTTCTATGACGCCTATTACAACCGCGCCCGCAAGGTGCGCGCGCTGATCAAGCGCGATTTCGATCAGGCGTTTGCCGAAGGCATCGACACCATCCTGACCCCCGCCACGCCGTCCGCGGCCTTTGCGCTGGGGTCGATGAAGGATGCCGATCCGGTCGAGATGTATCTCAACGACGTCTTCACGGTGACGGTGAACCTCGCCGGGCTGCCGGGTCTTGCGGTGCCGGTCGGGCTGGATGCGCAGGGCTTGCCGCTGGGGCTGCAACTGATCGGCCGGCCGTGGGACGAGGGCAATCTGCTCAATCACGCGGCCGTTCTGGAAAAGGCTGCGGGTTTTGTCGCCAAGCCGGATCGGTGGTGGTAGATTGCACCCGACCGCCGCGAAAGGAACCACGATGCGCGCCCTGATGCTGATCCCGCTTGCCGCGCTGCCCGTCCTGACGCTGGCGGCCTGTTCCGGCGAAAACCAGGGCTGGAACCCGAATTACCGGGCCGAGGCGACGCCTTACGGCGACTATCTGCGCGCGCGCGAAATGGCGCTGACCGGCCAGCAGGCCGAGCCGCCGCGGGTGATTCCGCTGGCCCGCCCCTTCAAGGCGCCGACCGCGGCCCAGATCGCCGGCCCCTCGCCGGTCGCGATTCTGGAAAAGGACACGACCCGCACCGCCCATGCGGTCGGGATCCGGCCCAGCCAGACGATCGGTGCGGTCAGCCGGCCCGGCGCGCCGGCGATCGATCATCGGACTTCGGGTCTTTACGGGGGACAGGGCGCGCCGCGGGTGGTCGCGGC
>CAKSUL010000024.1 GCA_934501475.1 uncultured Roseovarius sp.
CGTCTGACCCGGATTCGCGGAAATCGAGCGGCGAGAAGCCTGCCGCGATCTCGCGGATCAGGCCAAGCTGCTCGTCGATCTCGGGGGGCGTGCCCTCGACCTCGATGATCAGCAGGGCCTCGCAATCGGGGTAGCCCGCACCACAGAAATCCTCGGTCGCAGCGATGCAGGGGCGATCCATGAACTCAATTGCTACCGGCAGCACTCCGGCCCTGATGATGTCGCTCACGCAGGCGCCCGCCACCTCGTTGCTGTCAAACCCGATCAGCACCGGGCGCGCGCCCTCGGGTTTGCGCAGGATGCGCAGCGTCGCCTCGGTGACCACGCCCAACTGCCCCTCTGAGCCGCAGATCACCCCCAGCAGGTCCAACCCGGCGGCATCCAGATGCGCGCCGCCGAATTCAACCACGCTGCCATCCATCAGAACCATGGTCACGCCCAGCAGATTATTCGTGGTCACGCCGTATTTCAGGCAATGCGCGCCGCCCGAATTCATCGCGATATTACCCGCGATGGCACAGGCCAGCTGGCTGGACGGATCAGGCGCGTAGAAGAACCCCTGTTCCTCGACCGCGCCGGTCACGCTCAGGTTGGTGCGCCCGGCCTGCACGCGGATGAACCGGTTGTCATAATCGGTTTCCAGCACGGCGTTCATGCGCGCCACCCCCAGGATCACGCAATCCCCGGTCGGCAGTGCGCCACCGGCCAGCGATGTGCCGGACCCGCGCGGCACCACCGGCACGCCCATGGCGTGACAGACGCGCAGCACCGCCGCGACCTCATCCGTCGTCGTCGGCAGAACCACTGCCAGCGGCGGGCAGCGATAGGCGGTCAGCGCATCGCATTCATAGGCACGGGTCTCCGCGTCCTCCCAGATGACCGCGCCTTGGGGCAGAACTGCGGACAGTTGCTGCACGATCTCGGGCTTGCGGGCCAGGATTCGCGGGTCGGGGGTGGGCATTTCCATCGGCATTCTCCTGAGCGGCCGCTGATCGGCGGGGCCGGGCACGGGTTGCCCCCAGAGTAGTGCGTTTGATCCGGAATCTGAATTGCTGATTTCAGGGCATGTTACGTTAATCGAATTCACCCGTCGCCGTGAACGCATTTGCCCTGCAAACGCTGCCTCGCGGCGACTGGCGAATGCCTGAATCATGTCAGACGCAGCGCGCTGTGGAAAAGATCCGCCGCGCGCGCCGGCCGCCCTGCGGGCACCGCCGAATGTGACACGCCCCACACAGACAATTGACTGCACTGTCGCCCGGCTTTGCGATATACCCCGCGCATGAACCGATTATTCCATGCCCTTCCCCCGATCCTGTCACTGGGTCTGTCGCTGTGTATGTCACTGGCCCTCATCGCCGGGACGGCCCATGCCGAACCGCCCCGGATCACCGAGGCCCGTGCCGAGAGGGATGCGATGGGCTGGCGGTTTTTTGTCACCATCCTGCATCCCGACACCGGATGGGACCACTATGCCGACGGCTGGGAGGTGCTGGACGACGCGGGCAACCGGCTGGGCTTTCGCGAATTGCACCACCCTCATGTGAACGAACAGCCCTTCACGCGCTCATTGGGGCAGGTCATGGTGCCCGATGGCACGCGCCGGGTCTATGTGCGCGCCTATTGCTCGAACGGGGACCGGACCGGCACCAGCGTTCCGGTCGATCTGCATTTCTGAAATTCAGCGCCGCCCCTCGCGCAGCCACCCGCCAAGGATCAGCGCCGCAACCAGCGCCAGGACCAGCCATGCGGGCAACAGCGCCGTCTGGGTGACGCTGCTGGTCTGATAGGCGCCGCGCGGGGTGATCCCCAGCCAGCCGCGCCCGGCGGCAGGACGCCCGGCGCGCACGTCGCGAATGCCCGGAACACCGTCCGCCATCGCCACGACACCGCCATTGCTGCGCTTGATCAGCGGCGCCAGGGCGTCATCGCTGGCGATGGTCTGCTCGAACTCGACCGGGGCGGCGGGGCCCAGGCCGATCACCGCCGTCTGATCACCGCTGACCAGCCGATACAGCCCGACCACCGGCCCGTCATAAAGCGCCTCGAAACGCCCCGGCGAGACCTCGCTCAGCGGCAGGTCCAGCACGTCGCCCTCGGGGGTCGTGACCGTCACGTCGCCCACGTCATCGCTCAGGGAGCGGCGGATGATGCGCATCTGCTGCCCCGTGGCCTCGGCCCACAGCGCCTCTTCCTCGAGCTCGGGTTCCTTCATCATCCAATGGGCCAGACGGCGCAGCAGTTCAAGCTGCGGACCGCCCCCTTCATAGCCGCGATTCCACAGCCATGCGTGATCGGACGCCAGCAGCGCCACGCGCCCCTCGCCGACACGGTCCAGCACCAGCAGCGGCGCATCATCGACGCCGGTCATCACCACGTCGCCGGTGGCCTGATCGACCTCGACCTGGCGCAGCCAGCGGCCCCATTCGCCCACATGCATCTGCGCAAGGCCGGCCGTGACCGGATGGCGCGCACCCAGGTCGCTGACCTTGGGGCGATAGCCCTGATCCAGCACCCGCGCCGTGGGGCGCGCGGGTACGATGGTTTCCAGAGGCGAGCGGTAAAGACTGTCGGCGCTGGCAAAATCCGGCCCCGCCGCGATCAGGACCGCACCGCCCTGTTCGACATAATCGCGCACGTTTTCCAGATAGAGCGGCGGCAGGATCCCGCGCCGCTTGTAACGGTCAAAGATGATCAGGTCGAAATCGTCGATCTTTTCCAGGAACAACTCGCGGGTGGGGAACGCGATCAGGGACAATTCGCGCACCGGCACGCCGTCCTGCTTGTCCGGTGGGCGCAGGATGGTGAAATGCACCAGATCGACGGAACTGTCCGATTTCAGCAGGTTGCGCCAGGTGCGCCCGCCCTGATGCGGCTCGCCCGAGACCAGAAGCACGCGCAAACGATCACGCACGCCGTTGATCTGCACCAGCGCGGTGTTGTTGCGCTCGCTCAACTCATCCGGCGCGGGCGGCGTGCTGAATTGCAGCACGTTGCGCCCGCCATGGGGCAGGGTCACGGGCAGGTCGATGTCACGGTTCAGCGGCACGGCAAAGCGTTGCGGGGCCTCGCCGTCGATCGAGATGTCAAGCGCCACCTCATCCACCCCGTCAGGGGACGCGCCATCGTCCTGCACGCGCAATGTCAGGGTGATCTGCTCGCCCAGAATGGCAAAGGCCGGGGCCTTCGAGATGATCAGCCGCCGGTCCCAATCCCCCTCGCGCCCCGAATGCAGCAGGTGCAGCGGTGCGGGCAGCGCGGGCGCGCGATCAAGGTCATGCAGGCGCCCGTCACTCAGCAGGAACATCCCCGCGATGCGGCCCTGGGGTTCTTCGGCCAGCGTCTCGGACAGGGCGCTCATCAGGCGGGTGCCGCTGTTGTCCGGCCCATCGGGCACACGCACGCGGCGCAGTTCGGTATTGGGGCGGGCCGCCAGCTGACCGGCCAGCGTGTCGGCCATGGCGGCGGTCATCGCTGCGCGCTCGGCCAGGTGCTGGCTGGCGCTCTGATCCTCGATCAGGATCACGATGTCGTTCAGCGCCTCGCGGTCCTCCTGCTGATAGACCGGCCCGGCCAGCGCACCCAGAACGACCATTCCCGCCAGCGCCCGCAACGCCCAGCCCGACAATCCGCGCCACAGTGCCAGGGCGGTGGCACAGATCACCATCCCGGCCAGCGCCGCGATCAGCCAGACCGGCAGAAGCGGATCAAAGACAATACTGCCGGTCATTGCCCCAACCTGTCCAGAAGGGCGGGCACATGCACCTGATCGGATTTGTAGTTCCCGGTCAGCACATGCATCACCAGATTGACCCCGAAGCGCAGCGCGATCTCGCGCTGCCGCTCACCGGCAAAGCCGCGCCCGACGGGAAACATCGGGTTGCCGCGCGCATCTACCGCCCAGGCGGCGGCCCAGTCATTGCCGCCGATCACCACCGGCGTCACGCCGTCATTGAGGTTGCGAAACGGCATCCCCTCGATCTGTTCGGCGTCGGGGGGCGACGCCTCGACCCAGACGGCGCGGCCCGCATGCCGGCCGGGAAAATCCTGCAACAGATAGAATGCCCGCGTCAGGACATGGTCCTTTGGCACCGGCTCAAGCGGGGGAATGTCCAGCGGTGCCGCCAGCCGCTGCAGCCTGGCCCCGTTGGGCGAGGCCGCGCCAAACCCGGCAATGTCGGCGTCGCGGGTGTCAAACAGGATCATGCCGCCGGTGCGCAGATAGGCGTTCAGCCTTGCATATGCCGCATCCGAGGGTGTGGGCTGATCCGGTGAGATCGGCCAGTAGAGCAGCGGAAAAAACGCCAGTTCGTCGCGCTCGAGATCGACACCCACGGGGGCGGAGGGCTCAACCGAAGTGCGAAAGAACAGCGTTTCGCTCAGCCCGGCCAGACCGGCATGGGCCATGTCGTCCAGCCTGCGATCGCCGGTCAGCACATGCGCCAGCGCCAGTTCCGGCGGCAGTCCCGCACTGTCCTGCGCCTGTGCCTGCGCCACGCCCCCGCCCTGTGGCAGCAGCAGCGCCACGGCCAGCACCCCCAGCGCCGCGCGCGCCGGCCACAGCCGCCCCGACAGCGCGAGCGACGCCAGAACATCCAGCGTCAGCAGGATCAGCGCCCCCGCCAGCAACCAGCCCCCCAACGGGGCCTCGGGCGGGCGGGCCAATCCGCTGACGGCCACGCGCGCCGGCCATGTCACCGGCTGCACGACGTCGCCCGCGGCCAGAACATTGCGCGCGACACGCCGGTCCGGCCCGTCATACAATCCGGGGCGCAATCCCGGCCCCAACGCCCCCGAGATCAGCGCATCCCCCGCCACGCCCGGCAATGTATCGCCCTGTTGCAGCGCGCCGAACCCGTCCAGCACCTGCACCGGCTGCCATGTGGTGCCCGCCATATCCGCCGCCTCGGGCAGGGTGATGGCGGATGAGATCGCCAGCAGCTCCAGCATCTGCACGAACAGGCCGGACAAGGGCAGGCTGGACCATTCGGCGTTGGCGGTGACATGGAACAGCACCACCTGCCCCGCGCCGATCCGCTTGCGCGTGACCAGCGGCGTGCCGTCGCTGAGCTGTGCAATCACGCGTTCGGCCAATGTCGGGTCAGGCTGCGCCATCACCTGCGCGTTGATCGCCACATCGCCGGGCACGTCCAGCCCGTAGAACGGGCTGCCCTCGGCAAAGGGGGCCAGCGCCTTGGGCTCGCCCCAGCTCATCGCGCCGCCCACGCTGCGCCCGCCCGCGCGCAGGCGCACCGGCATCAACGGCGCCTCTTCGCTGCGCGACACGTCGCTGGCGGCCAGACGCGGCCCGGCAAAGCGCACCAGCATGCCACCGGCCTGCGTCCACTCCAGCAGCGCGCCCTGTTCCGCGCCCGACAACGTGGCGACATCGGCCAGAATGATCACATCGGGGCTGGCGGGAAGAACATCCATCAACGCCCCGTCCAGCAGATCGGCGGACGGGGCAAGCGCGCGTTCGAGGTAATGCAGCGGCGACAGCAACTCCAGCCCCTCGCGGTCCTCGCGCCCGGCGATCAGCGCCACCTCGCGCCGCTTGAGACTGTCATCGCTCAGGCTGACGGCGCCGGCATGGTCCTGCCCGGCAATGGCAAAACGGCTCAGCCGCGCGCGCATCTCGGCGGGCAGGATCAACAGGCCCGTGGCGCTGACCTCTCCCGCATCAAATGTCAGGTCCAGCGTCGCCAGAACCCGCGCCGTGCCCGACGGATCGCGCCCATGCGCAAGGATCGTGACCTCGCGCGCCGGCCCCGCCGCAGCGCGCAGGGCCGTCAGGCGCAAGCCGCCATCCTCGACCTGCACAGGCAGCAGGGCGAAGACCGGTTTCGGGCTTTCATGGACACGCACCGGGCCATGGGATTCCAGCGCCGCAAGCAGCGTATCGCGCCCCGCGCGCGCGATCCCGTCCGAGATCCAGCGGCTCTCGAACCGCCCCTCGGGCAGCATCGCCGCCGCATCCTCCATCATGGCGGGGCTGGGTGCCCATGGCTGCGGCACGGTCCCCGGCAGCCGGCTGCGCAGATCATCAGCGGCGACAAAGGCGGGCCGGTCCGGCGCGCTGAGTTGCAACAGGGCGACAGGGCGCGCGGCGCGCCCGGCCTCGGCCAGCATCCCGTCCAGCATGTCGCGCTGCGCCGGCCAGTCGCGCGCGCTGGCCCAACTGCCATCCATCACGATCAGCAGCGGCCCGGTCGGTGCCGCATCGCCCTCGTCAGCGGGGTTCAGGACCGGCCCCGCCAGCCCGACGATCACCGCCGCCACCGCCAGCATCCGCAACAAGAGCAGCCACCATGGCGTGCGGTCGGTCACGCTGTCGTCGTCGCGCAGCCCCAGCAGCAACGCCACGCCCGGAAACCGCCGCCGCACCGGCGCTGGCGGCACCGCGCGCAGCAACAGCCACAGGATCGGCAGTGCCGCCAGCGCCACCAACAGCCACGGCGCCGTGAATCCGACCGGGCCCAGCATCATCGCGCGCGCCCCCCATCCAGCGCCCGGTAGAGCCAGAGCAGCGCCGATTGCGCCGATTCGCCCGTATGATGCGTGCCATACTGCCAGCCGGTCGCGGCGCACAGGGCGCGCAGCATCTCCTTGCGCTCGCTCAATCGCTCGAGATAGCGGTCCTTCAGTTCGTTCGCCTTCAGCGTCTCATGGGCCAGAGTGCCGCCCATGGATTGAAAAATCGTGCGCCCGCGATAGGGAAACGCCTCTTCTGCGGGGTCCAGAACCTGCAACAGCACGCCGCGCACGCCGCGATCGGCGGCTTCAGTCAATGCCGCGCGCACCGGATCGGGATCGCCCAGAAAATCCGAGATGAACAAGGCGCGGCTATGGGGCAGCAGCCCGCCCGCATCCGGCGCGCCGTATTCGGCAGCGCTGTCCCGGCTGAGCGCGTCGGCCAGCCGGTGCATCTGTGCCTGTCCGCGTCGCGGCGGCACCGCGCTGCCGCCCAGCCCCACACGCTCGCCCCCGCGCAGCATCAGGATCGACGCCGCCAGCCCCAGAAGGCGCGCGCGATCCGCCTTTTGCGGCAGCGCATCATCCGAGGAAAACCGCATCGAGGCCCCATCATCGACCCAGACCGTTACGCATTGGGCGATCTGCCATTCGCGTTCGCGCACGAATTGCATGTCGCTGCGCGCCGAGCGACGCCAATCGATCGAGCGGCGCGAATCGCCCGATTGCACCGGGCGGTATTGCCAGAAATCATCGCCCGGCCCGGCCTGCCTGCGCCCGTGTTCACCCAACAGAACCGCACCCGCCAATTGCCTGGCGCGCACCAGGAGCGGCGGAAACCGGGCCGCCTGCGCCTCGGCGCGCGATCTCAGGGAAATGGTGGCCTGCGTCACGCGGCGGCCTCGGTCCGGGTCACATCCGCCACGGTGGCGGCGATCAGCCCGGCCAGATCATCGCCGCGCGCGCGCGCCGCGAAATTCAGCGCCATGCGGTGGATCAGCACCGGCTGCGCCATCGTGACCACGTCATCCCGGCTGGGCGCCAGCCGCCCCTGCAACAGCGCCTGCGCGCGCACGGTCAGCATCAGCGCCTGCGCCGCGCGCGGCCCCGGCCCCCAGGCCACCGTCTCGCGCACCCGCGCGCCGGCGCTGGAATCCTCGGGACGGAAGGCGCGCACCAGATCGAGGATCATTTCCATCACCCCGTCACCCACCGGCATCCGGCGCAACAGGTGCTGTGCGGCGATCAATTCGCGGTCGGTAAAGACCGGCTCGGCCTCGGCCTCGCTTGCGCCGGTGGTGGCCAGCAGGATCTCGCGCTCGGTGTCGCGGTCGGGATAGGGGACGTCGATCTGCACCAGAAAGCGGTCCAACTGTGCCTCGGGCAGGGGATAGGTGCCCTCCTGCTCGATCGGGTTCTGGGTGGCCAGGACGTGAAACGGCGGGGTCAGCGGGCGGTTTTCACCGGCGACCGTGACCTGACGTTCCTGCATCGCCTGCAACAGCGCCGATTGCGTGCGCGGGCTGGCGCGGTTGATCTCATCGGCCATCAGAAGCTGGCAAAACACCGGCCCCGGAATGAACTTGAACGCGCGGCTGCCGTCGCTGCCGGTTTCCAGAACCTCGCTGCCCAGAATATCGGCCGGCATCAGATCGGGCGTGAACTGGATCCGGTTGCCATGAAGGCCCATCACCGTCGCCAGCGTCTCGACCAGCCGGGTCTTGCCCAGGCCCGGCAACCCCACCAGCAACCCGTGCCCGCCACATAAAAGGGCGGCCAACGCCAGGTCCACGACCCGCTCTTGGCCGATGAACCGCCGGGTGATCGAGGCGCGCGCCTGCGCCAGCTTTCCCTCAAGCGCGTCGATCTCGGCCAGAAGATCGGTTGGATCGGTCATGGAAATCCTCCTGTTGAACCTCTATCTTGCAGTATCGAGTGTATCGCGCATAACGGAAATGGCAAAAGCAATGAGCGGAGACAAGATCACGACACCGTCAGCCGAAAACATCTTGGCATCGGTGAAATCGGCGAAAAAGGGCCGGGGCCTGCCCCCGGTGCATCTTTGGAACCCTCCCTTTTGCGGTGATCTGGACATGCGCATCGCGCGGGACGGGAGATGGTTCTATCTGGGCACGCCGATCGGGCGGCCCGAAATGGTGAAACTGTTCTCAACGATCCTGCGCAAGGACGGGGAGGATTATTTCCTGGTCACGCCCGTCGAAAAGGTGGGAATCACGGTCGATGACGCGCCTTTTGTCGCGGTGGATTTTGAGACCTCGGGGACCGGGCGCGATCAGGTGCTGACCTTTGAAACCAATGTCGGCGACAAGGTCACGGCGGGCCCGGATGCGCCGCTGCGCGTGGTGCGTGATCCTGACACCGGCGAACCGTCGCCCTATGTTCTGGTGCGCGCGAATCTTGAGGCGCTGATCGACCGCAAGAGCTTTTACCGGCTGGTCGATATCGGGGCGCATCACGATGGCTGGTTCGGGCTGTGGTCGGGGGGCGCGTTCTTCGGGGTGATTCCCTCGTCCGAGATGCCGGACGGGTAAGGCGCGATGCCCCGCTTTGCCGCGAACCTGTCGATGCTGTTTCGCGAACTGCCGCTGCCCGAACGCTTTGCCGCCGCCGCCAGCGCCGGGTTCGAGGCGGTCGAGATCCTGTTTCCCTATGACGATCCCACCCCGGCGCTGCGCCGGGGTCTGATCGCCTCCGGCCTGCCCCTGGTGCTGATCAATACGCCCCCGCCGAACTGGACCGGCGGCGCGCGCGGCTTTGCCGCCATTCCCGGCGCACAGGACCGGTTTCGCCATGATTTCAAACGCGTCCTGCGCTACGCCGAGCAACTGCGCCCGCGCCATATCCACATCATGGCCGGGGCGGCGTCGGGCGACGATGCCCGCAGCACGTTCATCGAAAACCTGAGTTGGGCCGCGCAAACCGCCCCGAACCAGAGCCTGACGATCGAGCCGATCAACACCACCGACATGCCCGGCTATTTCCTTGATGATTTCGACCTGGCCGCCGACATCCTGGACCAGGTCGGCGCACCCAATCTGCACCTGCAATTCGACGCCTATCACGCCCACAGGATGACCGGCGACGTGATGGCGACATGGAAACGCCATGCCAGCCAGGTGGTTCATATCCAGGTGGCCGGCGCCGAGGGGCACCATGAGCCGGTGAAAGGCGCGATCGACTATCCGGCCTTCTTCGCGCTGCTGGATGAAACCGGTTATTGCGGTTTTGTCAGCGGCGAATATGACCCGAAAACCATCACCACCGAAGGGCTGGGCTGGATCGCCCCCCGACCCTGATGGCGCATGGTGCCATTGGCGGGGCCGATCAGGTCAATGCGCCTCGGCCCAGTTGGCCCCGTGGCCCGCATCCACGATCAGCGGCACATCCAGCTTCACCGCCGGGTCGGGCGCGCCCTGCATGACGCGGCGCGCCACCTCGATCACCTCATCCACCGCGCCATCCTCGACCTCGAAGATCAGTTCGTCATGCACCTGCAACAGCATCCGGCAGGGCAGGTCCCCGATCGCATCGGGCATACGGATCATCGCGCGCCGGATCACATCCGCCGCCGTGCCCTGAATGGGCGCGTTGATCGCCGCGCGGCGCGCAAACCCGGCGCGCGGCCCCTTGGCGGCAATCTCGGGGGTGTGGATCTTGCGGCCAAACAGCGTCTGCACGAACCCGTGTTCCCTGGCAAAGCTGACGGTGTCATCCATGTAGGTGCGGATGCCGGGAAACCGCTCGAAGTAGCGGTCGATAAAGCCCTGCGCCTCGGCGCGCGGGATACGCAGGTTGCGCGCAAGGCCAAAGCCGGAAATGCCATAGATCACGCCAAAGTTGATCGCCTTGGCCTGCCGGCGCACGTCGGGGGTCATCTGATCCATCGGCACGCCGAACATCTCGGAGGCGGTCATGGCGTGGATGTCGTGCCCATCGCGAAACGCCTGTTTCAGCGCGTCGATCCCGGCCACATGCGCCAGAATGCGCAGCTCGATCTGGCTATAGTCCAGACTGACCAGCACATTGCCCGGCCCGGCCACGAACGCCTCGCGGATGCGCCGCCCCTCGTCCGAGCGCACGGGGATGTTCTGCAGGTTCGGATCGCTCGAGGCCAGCCGCCCGGTATTCGCCCCGGCCTGCATATAGGACGTGTGAACACGGCCCGTGTCAGGGTCGATATGATCCTGCAACGCGTCGGTATAGGTCGATTTCAGCTTGCTCAACTGCCGCCAGTCCAACACGCGCCCCGGCAGTTCATGCTCGGTCGCCAGATCCTCCAGCACGTCAGCCCCTGTGGCATAGGCCCCGGTCTTGCCCTTCTTGCCACCGTCCAGGCCCATTTCGTCAAACAGGATCTCGCCCAGTTGCTTGGGGCTGCCGACGTTGAATTCGCGCCCCGCCAGTTCATGTATCTCGGTCTCGAGCGTGGCCATCTTGCGGGCAAAGGCATTGGACATGCGGCTGAGAACCTCACGATCGACGCGGATCCCGTTGCGCTCCATCTGCGCCAGCACCGGCACCAGCGGACGCTCCAGCGTCTCATAGACGGTGGTCACACGCTCGCGGTGCAATTGCGGCTTGAAATTCAGCCACAGCCGCAGGGTGATATCGGCATCCTCGCCGGCATATCTCACCGCATCCTCGACCGGCACCCGGTCAAAGGTGATGATGGATTTCCCGCTGCCCAGAACCGACTTGATCGGGATCGGCGTGTGGTTCAGGTAGCGCTCGCTCAACGCGTCCATGCCGTGATTGTGCAGCCCGGCATGAAGCGTATATGACATCAGCATCGTATCGTCGATCGGCGCGATGGTGATCCCCGCGCGGGCCAGGATCTTGGCGTCGTATTTCATGTTCTGGCCGATCTTCAGGATGCTTTCATCCTCAAGCACGGGCCTCAGCGCGGCCAGCACATCGGCAACGGGCAACTGCCCCTCCACCAGCGCATCCGAGCCGAACAGATCATCCGCATCGCCCTGCTTGTGGGTCAGCGGGATATAGCAGGCCTGCCCCGGATCAACCGCCATCGAAATGCCCACCAACTCGGCCTGCATCTCGTTCAGGGATGTCGTTTCGGTATCCACCGCGACATGCCCGCGCGCGCGGATCCGCGCGATCCACCGCTCAAGGGCCGCCATGTCGCTGACGTGCTCATAGGCGTCGGGCGCAATCGCAGGCCAGTCCGGCGCGCCCTCCTCGGCGGCCTGTGGCACGGCCTCGGGGATCACCGGCGGCGCAACCCCCAACGCATCGGCAATCCGCTTGCTGAGGGTGCGAAACTCCATCTCGGCCAGGAACGCCATCAACGTCTCGGGATCGGGGTCGCGCACCTCCAGATCATCCAGCGTGAAATCCAGCGGCGTGTCGCAATCCAGCTGCACCAACTGGCGCGACAGCCGGATCTGATCCGCCTTTTCGATCAGGGTCGCGCGCCGCTTGGGCTGCTTGATCTCGCCGGCGCGCTCCAGCAAACTGTCCAGGTCGCCGAACTCGTTGATCAACAGCGCCGCCGTCTTGATCCCGATCCCCGGCGCGCCCGGCACGTTATCCACCGAATCCCCGGCCAGCGCCTGCACATCCACCACACGCTCCGGCCCGACGCCGAATTTCTCATGCACACCCTCGGCATCAATGCGACGGTTCTTCATCGCATCCAGCATCTCGACCCCGCCGCCGACCAGCTGCATCAGATCCTTGTCCGAAGAGATGATCGTGACCCGCCCCCCGGCATCGCGCGCCTGAACGGCCAGCGTGGCGATGATGTCATCCGCCTCGAATCCCTCGATCTCCTGGCAGGCGATGTTGAAGGCGCGCGTCGCCTCGCGCGTCAGCGGCATCTGCGGGCGCAGATCCTCGGGCATCTCCTCGCGGTTGGCCTTGTATTCGGGATATAGATCGTTGCGGAACGTGTGACTGCCCTTGTCAAAGATCACCGCGACATGGGTCGGCGCATCCGCGCCGTTATTGCCCTCGACATAGCGCTGCAACATGTTGCAGAACCCGGCCACCGCCCCGATCGGCAAGCCGTCGGAGTTCCGCGTCAGCGGCGGCAACGCGTGATAGGCGCGAAAGATGAACGCCGAGCCGTCGATCAGATGCAGATGGCATCCCTTGCCGAATTGAGTGGTCATGCGCGCCTCCGGTTTCCAGTGCTCCAGATATGCCATGCCTGCCCGCCCCTCGCCAGCGGATACCGCACAAGATCACGGCGCAACACCTCTCCAGACGCGCCGCGCCCCTGTTTTTTCTTGGTAAAAAATACCTCAGCGCGACATCAGCCCCAGACGCGGCGATACCGGCAGGGCGCGCTCAGACCCGGCCTTCGAAATCGCGGTGCACCAGCTTGCAATCGCAATAGGGGCACTCGACCCAGCCCTGCTCATGGGGGATCTGCAACCAGACGCGCGGATGCCCCAGCGCGCCCTCGCCGCCGTCACAGGACACGCGATAGCTATCAACGATCTTGGTTTCGGGGGCTTTTGTGCTCATCAGGGCGTTTCCTTTTGCGGGCAACTGATCTACCCCCGTTTATGAGCGATCCGACACGCAGGGGCAAGAGGACCATGACCGCCAACGCAATCGAAATCAAAGGCCTGCAAAAGACCTATCGCGCCAGTCGGGGCAGCGCCGAGAAACGCGCCCTGAACGGGATCGACCTCGATATTCCCGCCGGATCGGTATTCGGTCTGCTCGGCCCCAACGGCGCGGGCAAATCGACGCTGATCAACATCCTGGCCGGTCTGGTGATCAAATCGGCCGGCAACGTGACGATCTGGGGGTTTGATCAGGACCGCAACCCGCGCCAGTCACGCGCCTCGATCGGGGTCATGCCGCAGGAGCTGAATCTTGATCCGTTCTTCACCCCGCATGCCGCGCTCGAGGTGCAGGCCGGTCTTTACGGCGTCCCCCGGTCCGAGCGCCGCACCGATCAGATCCTGTCACTGGTCGGCCTGTCGGACAAGGCCCACGCCCATGCCCGCACCCTCAGCGGCGGGATGCGCCGCCGCCTGCTGCTGGCCAAGGCACTGGTGCACACGCCCCATATCCTCGTGCTGGACGAACCCACCGCCGGGGTGGATATCGAACTGCGCCAGATGCTCTGGCAGAATGTGCGCCGCCTGAACGAACAGGGCATGACCATCATCCTGACCACGCATTATCTGGAAGAGGCCGAAGAGATGTGCGACCAGATCGCCATCATCAATCAGGGCAGCGTCGTGGCGCGCGACAGCACCAGCAACCTCCTGGGTCAACTGGACGCGAAAACCATGATCGTGGTGCCGGATGAAACACCCGCCGCCCTGCCCGCGGGGGCCGGGCTGGATATCACCACCCGCGCCGATGGCGCGCTGATCATTCGCTACAAGACCCGCCAGACCTCGGCCGAGGACGTGCTCGAGGTGCTGCGCGCCGCCCAGATCCGCATCCGCGACGTCAAGACCGAAGAGGCCGATCTCGAGGATGTGTTCCTGGACCTGACCCGCACGCGCTGACCTCTGGCGCGCGCCGGCCCCGACATGCCTCAGCCCGCAGGCGCCAGCATCCGGCCCAGACCGCGCCCGCCCAGGATATGCAGGTGGAAATGCGGCACTTCCTGCACGCCCGCCTCACCGGAATTCGCGATCACGCGATAGCCCGCGCCGCGCGCGCCCGGCGTGACCTCCATCAGGTGGCACACCTCGGCCGCCGCGCGGTTGAAATCGACGATCTCGGCTGCGCTCGCCTCGGCGGCGAAATGATCGAAACAGACGTAAGGCCCCTTGGGGATGATCAGCACATGCACCGGTGCCTGCGGCGCGATGTCGTTGAAGGCCAGGGTATGCGTGGTTTCCAGCACCGTGTCGTTTGGGATCTCCCCGCGCAGGATCTTGGCGAAAATGTTCTGATCGTCATAGGAATAGCTCATGGCGGCACCTTATCTGGGTTGGCGTTGTCTGGTCGGCGTTGTCCGGGTTGGCGTCACGTCGGGCCCATCCATGCCGCCAAACGCGTCAATCTGCAAACAGATGGTCGGCATTGGCGATCTCATGGGCCTTGTCCGGGGCAATGTTCAGGAACTGCGCAATCGCGGCGGCATTCTGATCGACGCTGTCGACCTCGCGCATACGGTAATGCTGATCCAGGTCGGCATCGCGTATCCGGTCGCTCTCGAACGTGATGTCGCCGCGGATCGTCGGCAACAGCCGCTCCAGCGTCTCTTGCGGCGTCCGCTCTCCGGCCAGCCCGACGCGCATCGCGTGGCCGATCAGATATTCGTCGGTGAACACACAGTTGATCTCCAACAGGCGCGTGATCGAACGGTCACTGCAAAAATCCTGCAACAGGTCCAGATTGCCGGGGTCCATGCACACGATCAGCTGATCGGTCTCGTAATAATCGAACAGCATCCGCATCAGGGCACGTCGATGGCGCGTGCGTTTCTCAAGCGAACTCTGGATACCGCCCAGATCGGGCAGGTCGGTGTCCTCTTCGTTGAACAGATATTCGATTGTCGGCACATTGGTGATCAGGCGGATCTGTTCCAGCAGGCGCTTGGCGACATGCCATTTCTTGCACACCACGATCATCAACTCGCGATGCCGCCCCAGCGTGCTTTCGGTTTCCCAGAACCGGCTGGCAAAGCGCCGCCCGATCCGCCCGCGCCCGGTCAGGAACTTGAACAGGCTGCGCCCCTCGTTGGAAATCTGGAACTCGGCCGCATCGTCTGAATACAGCGCGCCCAGCCGCGCCTTGAGTTCCGTCGCCTCGGGGCTGATCTTGCGGGCGAACAGGAAATCCTGGCTGATCAACAGATCATAGTGATCGTTGTAAAAGGTCTGCGGCATCCCGTATTCCGAAAACATCAGGAAAGTCAGCGTGCGCGTGCGGATCTCGCCGTCCGGCACGATATGGCGCACCAGCGTCTGAAAGAACGTCTCATCCGGGATCCATGTGGTGCGAAAGAACCGCATCACATCGCGCCGCTTGCGGGTGAATTCAAGGATCCACTCGATCGTGCGGCGGCGCAGGCACCACCATTGGCTGCCGATCTGGACCTGTATATCCGCCGGAATGGCGCGGCTCAGGCCCAGCCTCTGCTGAAGCTCGAAAGAGGTATCAAACAGCCATTTCCGATTCCGCTCGTTAAAGAAATGGCGGTAGATCAACCGCTCTTCCTTCATGCCGGTCTTGATCCAGTCACTGTCGAAATAATCGAAACTCTCGATATAATCCGCATCCTCGGCATCGAGAAAATCATGCGCATAGCGCGCCGACTTGATCGGGGCGCAATCGCCCGACAGCATGTAGAAATGCGTGGCGCGCGGAAAGGCCTGCACGGCCGCCTCGACCGCATTCAGGGTGGCCTGCACCAGAGACCACTCACCCCAGCCGCATTTCACCCGTTTGCGCGCAAAGACCACGTTGGGATTGCCATCCAGCGCCGTGCGGATCTGCTGCCAGGCCTCGGGCCTGGCGCGCGCATCGAAATGGATCGCGATATAGTCGCCCGCAGCCGTCACCATCTCGGCCTGCCTGATGATCGCGGCGGGGTCCTTGTGACACAACAGAATGAACGCAATCTTTGCCATCGGGGAAACAGACTAGCCCTTGTTACAGTGATTGTTTACAGTGATAGTCGTGAACAGGCATTGAATAAACAGGCATTCTTTGGTTTTTAACGTTCGTGCTATAATTAGCCCCAAACAGGGCAACCGAGGCTGGAGACGACAGGTATGGGTTTTCCCGGAACATGGATGACCGAGAGCGAAAGCGTGGTGTATCGCGTGGTGCCCAAATGCGCCTGCTCGACCATCGGGCAGATCCTGTATTATTCGGACCATGGTGAGTTCTTTGACGGCGACATCCATGATGCCAAGGGCGGCCTGCACAAATGGGCCCTGGACGAAAGCCAGGACCTGATCACCGCCAACGTGACCTCGCACAAATCCTATGCGTTCACCTGCGTGCGCAATCCCTATACGCGCATCCTCAGTTCGTTCTTTGACAAGATCTGCGGCATTCAACGCAACGGCAAACGCTATCGCGGCAAACTGGTGCCATTGCTGATCCAGAAATACGGGATCGAGGTCGGCGGCGATGACGGCAAACAGGATTTCGACCAGATCAGATCCTTCCGCCGCTTCCTCTTGTTCGCGCGCGACACCATCCGCTGGCGCCGCCCCATGGACCCCGACATCCACTGGTCCGCACAATCGGGCCATGTGTCCACCTTCATCGTGAACGGCGGCACATATGACCGGATCTTCTGGACCGAGTCGTTCAACGACGGCATGGAATCCGTGCTCGACGCGATCGAAACGCCCCATTCGGTGGACCTGACCACGATGCCGCGCTTCAACGAATCCGAAGGCCACGGCCCCAAACGCGCCCACCCGGTCGAGGATTATTTCGACGACCTGTCGATGCATCTGATCTACGAAATCTACAAGACCGATTTCGAATTGTTCAAATACGATTTCAACGACCCGTCCAACAAGATGCCCATAGGCGAGATCGATCTCGACGAAGTGCACGCCAAACTGGGTGACTGACCGGGCAAGACAGGGGCTTTGCCCCTCACACTGAAATCCCTTTTGGATTTCAGTGCTCACCCCAAGGTATTTTCACCAAGAAAAAGCAACGGTTTGTTAACCGGGATCGCGCTATGCTGATTCTGCGGTACAGGCTGAGGAGCCGATGACCGCCCAAGGAAAAGCCATCGCTTTTTCAAGCAGGGCGCGGGCTGGGAATTCTGGAGCGCGTCCTGCTTTTTCTTGGTGCAAATACCTGAATCCAACACCACTGCACACGCGGCAACCGGAGGTGGAGCGAGACATCCAAACAGCCTCAAATCAGAACAGCGTCAAATCAGACCTTGCGCAGCGAACAGGGCCCTGACATCCGCTTCGGGGCGGGCGCCGTAATGGGTGATCACCTCGGCCGCGGCGATGCAGCCCATGCGTCCGGAGACCTCCAGGCTGGCGCCGGTTGCCACGCCATAAAGAAAACCTGCGGCGAACTGATCGCCGGCGCCGGTCGTGTCGACCGGCGTCACCTTGCGCACCGGCACCTGCACGCTGTGATCGCCTTGGACCAGCGCGACATCATGGCCCGAGCGCGTGCACGCGATCAGCCCGCAATCCGCCGCCGCCTGCTCAAGGGCCGCGCCGAGATCATCGGTCTGATAGAGCGATTTCCATTCATGTTCGTTGCCGATCACATAGTCCAGTTCCTTCACCAGCGCCCGGAAATCCGCGCGATGGCGATCCACGCAGAACGGATCAGAGAGCGAAATGCCCGCCGTCCCACCCCCTGCGCGACAGGCGCGCGCGGCACTCAGGAACGCATCCTTGCCCTTGGCCTTGTCGAACAGATAGCCCTCCAGCAGCAACAGCCCTGCCTGTCCGGCCACATCGTCGGCCACATCGTCGGGGCCCAGTTCGGTTGAAATCCCCAGATAGGTGTTCATCGAGCGTTCACCATCCGGTGACACGAAGATCATCGAACGCGAGGTCGGCAGCTCCCCCCCCGGCACCGGCGCATTGACAAAGCTGCACCCGACATCGGCCATCGCATCGGCATAGAACTGCCCCAACTCATCGTCCCGCACCCGCCCGATAAAACCGGTGTTCAGCCCCAGCGCCGCCAGACCCGCCATCGTGTTGGCCACCGACCCACCGGCCATCCGGGTGCGGTTCTCCATCGAATCATAGAGATATTCGCCACGTTCCTGCTCGATCAGGGTCATGACGCCCTTTTCGATGCCCATGCGCGACAGAAACGCATCGTCGCTCTGAGAGATGACATCCACGACGGCGTTGCCGATTCCGACAGCCTGAAATTTGCTCATAGGTTCTTGTCCTCGAATTGACACAGGTCGCGGATGATGCAGGTGCTGCACATCGGCTTGCGTGCCTTGCAGTGATAGCGCCCGTGCAGGATCATCCAGTGATGGGCATGATGTTGAAAATCGGCCGGGATATTGTCTTCGATGGCGCGTTCGACCGCGACCACGTCCTTGCCGGGGCAGATGCCGGTGCGGTTGCCGACGCGAAAGATATGCGTATCCACCGCCTGGGTCGGCATGCCCCACCACATGTTCAGCACGACATTCGCGGTCTTGCGCCCGACGCCGGGCAGGGATTGCAGCGCGGCGCGCGAATTGGGCACCGTGCCGTCATATTCATCGACCAGGATCTGGCTGAGCCGGATCACGTTCCTGGCTTTCTGGCGGAACAGGCCGATGGTCTTGATATGCTCGGTCAGGCCATCAAGGCCCAGATCCAGCATTTTCTGCGGCGTGTCGGCGATGGCGAACAGGGCGCGCGTCGCCTTGTTCACGCCCACATCGGTCGCCTGCGCGCTCAGCGCCACCGCCACGACCAATGTATAGGCGTTCACATGCTCCAGCTCGCCCTTGGGTTCGGGGTCATGGGCATGGAAACGCTCAAAAATCGCGCGGATGGTATGGTAATCGAGTTGCCTGGCCATGCAGACCCTATGCCGTGAAAATCCGCAATGCGCAATATTCGGGTCGCGCCGTTCCCGACGCGCCCGTATCATATGGATAACAAGAGCCGGAGCAGCACGATGAACATCCAGACCGATCAGGGCTATCACTTTCAGGTCATGCGCCGGGCGATTGATCTGATCGACCAGGGAGGCAACACGCTGACGCTTGAGGAACTGGCCCGCGCCATGGGCATGAGCGCGGCGCATTTCCAGCGGCTGTTCTCGGCCTGGGTCGGGGTGTCGCCCAAGCGGTATCAGCAATATCTGACCCTTGGCCACGCCAAGGCCCTGCTGGCGGATCGTCACACCACCCTTGCCGCCGCCGATGGGGCGGGGCTGTCGGGGACGGGGCGGCTGCATGATCTGTTTCAGCGATGGGAGGCGATGAGCCCCGGCGAATTCGCCCGCAAGGGCGCGGGGTTGCGCATCCATTGGGGGTGGTTCGACAGCCCCTTCGGCCCAAGCCTGGTGATGGGCACAGACCGGGGCATCTGCGGGATCGGCTTTGCCGCCGAAGCCGGCAAGGATGCGACCATGCAGGATCTTGTGGCGCGCTGGCCCAAGGCGGAGTTCGTCGAAGACCCCGAGATACTGCGCCCCTGGGTGCGCGCGGCCTATGGGCTGAACGAGCAGGAGCGCGCACCGCTGTTCCTGATCGGCGCGCCGTTTCAGATCAAGGTCTGGGAGGCGCTGCTGGCGATCCCGTCGGGGCATGTCACCACCTATTCCGAGATCGCCGAGGCCATCGGCCATCCCCGCGCCGTGCGCGCCGTGGGCACCGCCGTCGGGCGCAACCCGATCAGCCTGCTGATCCCGTGCCACCGTGCGCTGCGCAAATCCGGGGGCCTTGGCGGGTATCACTGGGGTCTGCCGGTCAAGCGCACGATCCTGGCCTGGGAAAGCGCGCGCGCCGACGCCTGAAACACACGACAATTTGCGCGGAATGCTGCCGATTCTCCACTCGTTATGCCTTGGGCTGAGGGCAAACACCGCATATAGTGGCGCTCAGGTCCGGCACGCGGGCACATAACAAGAGGCATTTCCAATGATCCGAGCGAAAAAACCCATTCTTTTCCTTGCCACCGCGTCCCTGCTGGCCATGGCGGCCTGCGACACGCCAGCGCATCTGGAAGGCAGCGGCACGGACCCCAACCAGAAGACCAAGCAAGGCGCGCTGATCGGCGGTATCTTTGGTGCGCTGACCGGTGCCGCAGCCAGCGACAAGAAAGGCAAGGGGGCCGTTGTCGGCGGGGCCATCGGTGCATTGGGCGGGGCCGCGATCGGCAACGCATTGGACAAGCAGGAAGCCGAACTGCGCCGCGACCTCGAGAATGACCGGGTCAAGATCACCAATACCGGCGACCGCCTGATCGTGACATTGCCGCAGGACATCCTGTTTGACGTCGACAGCGCGCGCGTCAACACCGCGCTGCGCAGCGATCTGTTGACCGTGGCGGACAGCCTGCGCTCGTATCCCAACAGCACGGTGCAGGTCGTGGGCCACACCGACAACACCGGTGCCGCCGCCTATAACCAGGATCTGTCGGAACGCCGCGCCAATTCGGTTGCGGATGTGCTGATGGATGGCGGCGTGGCGTTCGGCCGGATCCAGACCTACGGTCGTGGCGAGGATCAGCCGATTGCCTCGAACCTCACAACCGAGGGCAAGGCACAAAACCGCCGGGTCGAGATCGTGATCCTGCCCAGCGCGACCTGAGACAGGGACCGGGCGGGCCAGCGCCCGCCCCGCCACCGTCCGACGCGGTATTTCCGGCATTGCGCACTGCGTTTCACCGCGTGACCCGTTCGGGCGCGCGATCCTGATCGTGGCGCGCGGCCCAGCCGTTTCTTGACCCTCGCGCGCCTTCGCGCTAGGCGAATTCCAAACATCCGAAACCAGAGGAATTCCGCCCATGAGCACGCCTTCCCTTCTTATCCTGCCCGGCGACGGGATCGGCCCCGAAGTCATGGCCGAAGTCCGCCGCATCATCGACTGGTTCGCCAGGAACCGCGACATGCCCTTTGACGTCTCCGAGGATCTGGTGGGCGGTGCCGCCTATGACGCCCACGGCACGCCGCTGCATGATGACACGATGGCGCGCGCGCAAGGGGTGGACGCCGTTCTGCTGGGCGCTGTCGGGGGTCCGAAATACGACGATCTGGATTTCTCGGTGAAACCGGAACGCGGCCTTTTGCGCCTGCGCAAGGAAATGGACCTGTTCGCCAACCTGCGCCCGGCGCAATGCTTTGACGCGCTGGCCGATTTTTCCAGCCTGAAAAAGGATATCGTGTCCGGTCTGGACATCATGATCGTGCGCGAACTGACCTCGGGCGTCTATTTCGGTGAGCCGCGCGGCATTTTCAAGGAAGGCAACGAACGCGTCGGCATCAACACCCAGCGTTACACCGAAAGCGAGATCGACCGCGTCGCCCGCGCCGCCTTCGAGCTGGCCCGCAAGCGCGGCAACAAGGTCTGTTCGATGGAAAAGGCCAACGTGATGGAGAGCGGCATCCTGTGGCGCGAAGTGGTGCAGCGCGTGCATGACGCCGATTATGGCGATGTGCAACTCAGCCACATGTATGCCGATAACGGCGCGATGCAGCTGGTGCGCGCGCCCAAACAGTTTGACGTGATCCTGACCGACAACCTGTTCGGCGACATCCTGTCGGATTGCGCCGCGATGCTGACCGGCAGTCTCGGGATGCTTCCCTCGGCGTCGCTGGGCGCGCCGATGGCCAATGGCCGCCCCAAGGCGCTCTATGAGCCGGTGCACGGTTCGGCCCCCGATATCACCGGACAGGGCAAGGCCAACCCGATCGCCTGCATCCTCAGCTTTGCCATGGCGCTGCGCTATTCCTTCGATCATGGCGATGAGGCCACGCGCGTCGAGCAGGCCGTGGAAAGCGTGCTGGCCAATGGGGCCCGCACCGCCGATCTGATGGGCCCCGAAGGCGGCACCCCGATCAGCACCACCCAGATGGGCGACGCCATCCTGGCCGCGCTGGACGCCAGCCTCTGAAACCCTGCGTGACCCGCACCGCCGTTCACCCGATCCTGTCGGGGCGAACGGCGGTCGGCCTCAGGGCCATCCCGCGCTAAATCACCCGTGCCCATGCGCAATCCTCTTGCATTGCCGCCGCGCTTTCGGTAATCGCCACGCCAGTGTCGGAGTGTAGCTCAGCCTGGTAGAGCACTGTCTTCGGGAGGCAGGGGCCGGAGGTTCGAATCCTCTCACTCCGACCAATAAAACAAGGCGCCTCAGGGCGTCTTTGTTGTTTTCAGGACAGGGCTCATGGGGTCTTGCCGCTTGGCGCGACGGCCTGCGGATATGGGACCCATCGCCCCCGATCAGTGAAAATCCCGCGATTTTGGAATGATCCGCATGTTGCGGGGGTGGCGATGCGTCCCGCTTGGCAGTGATTTGCGCACCTCGTCCGCGCGGGCGAGAGGGACATCCATGGCATCATTCGACAGCCGGTCGAGTGCGTCGCTGCGATCTGTCAGCCGATGCGCGACGACGTGAATCACGCCTTCGGCCCGCTGCACCACGCCGGACACGTCGATCAGACGCGATTGCATGACGGTCTTGCGGAACGTCTCCATCACCTTGGGCCAGACGACCAGATTGGCAACGCCCGTCTCATCCTCCAGCGTGATGAAACACACGCCCCTGGCGCTGCCGGGGCGCTGGCGGATCAGGACGAGGCCGGCCAGCGACACACCCTGGCCGCTGCGCATCCGGGTCAGGGTGGCGGCGGGGATGTAACCCTGCCGCGACATGCTGCGCCGCAGGAACGCCATCGGATGCGCCTTCAGGGACAGCCGCAATGTCTGGTAATCCGCGACGACATGCTCGCAGGTGGGCATCTGAGGCAGGGTGAATATCGTCTCGTGCCCCTCATCGCGACCGGCCTGAAACAGTGGCAGATCAGGCGCATCGCGCAAGGCGCGCGCGTCCCAGAGGGCCTGCCTGCGATCCCGCCCCATCGAGCGGAACGCGTCGGCCGCCGCCAGTTTCCGGATCGTGCCTGCGTCTGCTCTTGCGCGGGACTTGAGGTCTTGCAGATCGACAAAGGGGGCATGGCGGGCCCGCATCAGCCGCTCAGCCGCGATCTGCGGCACGCCATCGACCTGCCGCAGGCCCAAACGCACGGCGAAAACGCCCGCCTTGACGGGCTCCAGCGTGTTGTCCCAATCGCTGTAGTTCACATCGGGCGGACGCATCTCAACCCCATGTTCGCACGCGTCGCGCACGATCTGCGCGGGCGCATAGAACCCCATCGGCTGTGAATTCAGCAGCGCGGCGCAGAACACGTCAGGGTAATGGCACTTGATCCAGCTGGAAATATAGACCAGCAACGCAAAGCTGGCGGCGTGGCTTTCGGGAAAGCCGTATTCGCCGAAGCCCTTGATCTGGTCAAAGCAGCGTTGCGCGAACACCGGATCATAGCCGCGGTCCTTCATCCGCCCGATCATCTTGTCCTGCAAGGTCTCGATCGTGCCGCGCGATCGGAACGTCGCCATCGCCTTGCGCAGCTCGTTCGCCTCGGCGGGGCTGAAACAGGCCGCGTCGATGGCAATCTTCATCGCCTGTTCCTGAAAGATCGGAACGCCCAATGTGCGGCCCAGAATTTTCTTCAGCTCATCGGGATCATGGCCGGGTCCGGGCGCGGGGTATTCCACCTTTTCCCGTCCGCTGCGCCGGCGCAGGAAGGGATGCACCATGTCCCCCTGAATGGGACCGGGGCGCACGATGGCGACCTGAATGACCAGATCATAGAATTCGCGCGGTTTCAGACGGGGCAGCATGTTCATCTGCGCCCGGCTTTCCACCTGGAACGTTCCCAGGCTGTCACCCCTGCACAGCATGTCATAGGTCGCGCGGTCCTCCCTGGGGACTGTCGCCAGATCGAACCGTTTCCCGTGATGCGCCGCGATCAGATCGAACGCCTTGCGGATGCAGGTCAGCATCCCCAGCGCCAGCACATCGACCTTGAGGATGCGCAGCTCGTCGATGTCGTCCTTGTCCCATTCGATAAAGCTGCGATCCGCCATCGCGCCGTTGCCGATGGGCACGGTGCGGGTCAGCGGCGTCTCGGTCAGGATGAAGCCGCCGACATGCTGTGACAGGTGGCGCGGCATCCCGATCATCATGTCGGCCAGCCGGATCGTGCGCGCAATCAGCGGATCGCGCAGATCCAGCCCCGCTTCGGTTGCTTCCTTCGCGCCGATCTCGCGGCCGTAACTGCCCCAGATCGTCTTGGCCAGGGCGGTGGTGATGTCCTCGGACAGGCCCATCACCTTGCCCACCTCACGCACGGCCATGCGCGAGCGGAAATGGATGACGGTCGCGCACAGCCCGGCGCGATCCCGGCCATATTTGGCATAGATGTGCTGGATCACCTCCTCGCGGCGCTCATGTTCGAAATCGACGTCAATATCGGGCGGCTCGGTGCGTTCCTCGCTGATGAACCGCTCGAACAGCAGGTCGTTCTTGTCGGGATCGACCGCCGTGATGCCCAGCACATAGCACACGGTCGAATTGGCGGCCGACCCGCGCCCCTGGCACAGGATCGGGGGGCTGACCTCGCGGCGCGCGAACTGGATGATGTCGTGAATGGTCAGGAAATACTGCGCCATGTTCAGCTTGCCGATCAGCGCCAGTTCCTTTTGCAATGTGGCGCGCACCTTGTCGGGGATGGCGTCGGGATATCTCTCGGCTGCGCCTTTCCAGGTCAGTTCCGCCAAATATTCCTGTGGCGCGCGCCCCTCGGGGATCGTTTCCTGCGGATATTCATAGGACAGTTGGCGCAGATCGAAGGTGCAGGCATCCGCGAGCTCGCGGGTGGCGCGGATCGCATGGGGCCAGTCGGAAAAGAGCTCGATCATCCGGGCCGGCGATTTCAGGTGGCGCTCTGCATTGGCGTGCAGCAGATAGCCGGCCCTGGTGATGGTTGTCTTGTGCAGGATGCAGGTCATCACGTCCTGTAGCGGACGGCGGGCGGGCGCATGGTAATGCACGTCATTCGTAGCCAGGATCGACAGCCCGTGCTGGCGGGCCAGAGCATCCAGCCGATTGATCCGGGCGCGGTCATCGCCACGATAGAGATAGCTTGCCGCGACATGGCGCAGCGTCGGCAGGGCGCGGCTCAGACGGCGCAGACCAGCGGCGAAAGCGTCGGGGTCTTCGCCCGGCAGCGCGATCAACTGCACCCCGTCCGCATGGGCGGCCAGATCCTCCAGCGTGATGTCGCACACGCCCTTGGCCTGCCAGCCGCCGTCCGTGCCCTGCATCTTGCCTCTGGACAGCAATTGGCACAGCCGCCCATAGGCATCGCGATCCCGCGGATAGGCCAGAAATTCCTCACCCGTCACAAGGCGCAGGCGGCAGCCGATCACCGGCCGCAGACATGCCTTCAGCGCCGCGGCGTGAAGGCGCACCACACCGGCCATGGTGTTCAGATCGGCCACGCCCAGCGCGTCATGCCCCTGCGCCCACGCGGTCGCGGCGAGGTCCACGGCATCCGATGCGCCGCGCAGGAATGAAAAACAGGTGGTGACGCCCAGTTCGACAAAGGCGGCGCGCGGGTTGGGGGTGAAACCGCCGTCATCCAGCATGCGACGAGAGTGTTGATGGTCATTCTGGGGCATCAGGCAAACATCCCATGGACGAACCATCGCGGATCACCGCCGCGCCCGTCGCCATGCAGCCCCTCGCGATAAAGCCAGAGACGCCTGCCGGTCTGATCCTCGATCTTGAAATAATCGCGCAACCGTGTGCCGGGGCGATCCTTCCACCATTCCGGCGCGATCCGCTCGGGACCGGCATAGCGCGCGACCTTGTGGGTTTGCCTGCGCCAGATGAACTGCGCCGGCGGGCCATCCGGAACGGCATAGACGACGCGCACCTGTTCGGGCCGTGACAGCAGGCGGATGGGGCGTTCATTGACCACGGGAAGGGCCGGAATGTCAGTGTCCTGCAAGGCGCCGATCACCCTTTCCGCACGTTCGGGCAGATGGCTGGCATTCAGCACCGGGCGCTTGACCGATTGCTCACCAAGACGCGCGACAAGGCGGTCGATCAGGTACGCCAGTTGCAGATCCTCATCCGATCCGCCGCCCAGCCGTGTCTGGATATTCTCGACCGGCTCCACCGTTGCGGCCTCGAGCGTTATCAGATCGAAACCGAAGCCGGGGTTGATCTGCTCCAGCTTGCCATCAAGGAGGCGGCGCAGATGGGTCGGGTCGCGGCTGGGGGCCGCAGTGGCCGCCGTGATCGTGCTGACCTCACCATCGGTGCGAAAGACGCTGAGAGAGAGGCGGCGACAGCCAAGCCCATGCAGCGTCATCCGGGCGCACAGATCCACGCATAATTCCGGCAGATAGGCGGTCGGATCCTGTATCGGCTCGGGCAGGCTGGATTGTGCCTTGATCCTTGGGCGCGCCTCCTTGCTGGCGACGGGCTCGGCCAGATGCCCGATGGCCTGATCCAGCCGCAGCAACGGATTGGCGTGCAGTGCCGCGCGCGCAAAGCGGCGGGTGAGAGACAGGCGCGGCACCCTGGCCAGATCGCCCACGGTCTTGAGCCCGAGGCGGTGCAGCAACAGAAGGGTGGCCGCGTTCAGGCGCAAGGCAGAAGCCGGCAAGGACGCCAGCCGCGCCACGATCTGATCCGCCGGGCAGATCGCCCTGACCGGGCCATAGCGCGCCAACGCCCATGCCGCGCCCCATGTCGGGGCCACCGCGACCCGCGCGCTCAGACCCAGCAGCGACAGGCGCGCCTCCATGTCGATCAGCATGGCCGCCTCACCGCCCAGCAGATGATCCGACCCGGTGGTGTCCAGAATCAGACCATCCGCACCGTCCGGGACAGTCCACGGGCACCACCGCCGCGCCCAAAGCATCAGGCGCTCCAGCGCCAGACGATCCCCCGCGATATCGGCATATTCCACGCGCAGATCGGGGCAGATGGCCTTGATATCCACGACACGCGCCCCGGCGCTGACGCCGCCCAGACGCGCGGCGCGGTTGGTGGCATGGATCACCGGGCCATGCTGGCCTTCCACGGCCAGAACGACCGCCACATCATCGGGTGGCGCGACATTCGCGCGCTCCATCGTCCTTTGCCACCGCTCCATCGCGAAATGGGGCAGATATATCGACACGATCCGCCGCCCGGTCATAGGTCGCGACCCATGTGCCCGGTGGCCCGTAACGCGAGCGGAACAGCTCGACCTGCCAACGCGGATCGCCGGGGGCCTTGGGATCGTGCGGATGCGGCAGCGACGGCAGCGACGTCACCCGCCAGCGATTGCCCGCCGCGCTGAGATCCGGCGAGGCGGCGCGCCGGATCAACCAGCAAGGCAGCTTGTAACGTTCGGCACGCATCACCAGCCTCTTGGTCGCGGTGAAATCTAGGGCCTTCGGGTTGCCCCATATCTCGCCGATCACCGCGCCCAGAGACGTGCATTTCAGCCCCTCCTCCATCGCCCACAGCACATCGACAGGACGGTTCACATCGACGCGGATGATCGCCCGGCCAGGCAGGCCGGGCAGATAGGGCAGGCCCGTTTCCTGCCGCGAAAGCCGGTCCTGCGCCCAGAAAAGAGGGGCCGCGCCACAAGCCAGCCCGGTCAGCCCGGTCAGCCCGGTCAACCCAAACCCCACACAGGCCGCATCCGCCGCGTTGGTCGCAAAGACCTCCGACAGGATATGGCCCTGCATCGGTGCAGGCGTCACAAAGCCCCGGTCCCGTATGATCGAAGAGTCCCACAGCACGAGTGATTCCCCTAAATGTTCACCTTATGTTCTACCCCTTCAAGGTGACGGCGACAACTTGGAATCCTTCGGGCGTTTCCAGTGGGCGCGCCTCAAAAGCCGGGTTCGACTTTCCAGAACCAAAGCGTTTTGCCTTTGATCACGGGTACGGATCAGATGCAAAACGCCCCGGCATCGAAAGGATGCGAGCCATTCAAGCCTTGTTTTATTGAATGAAACCAAAATGATGCCAGCGGTACCTATCAGACCAGGCACAAGATCATGCGGCGTGGCGCACGCGGTGCTGCGTTGCACGGCCAACGCGACAGCCATGCCGCGCCAGCCCGTCGATCAGACCTCCCCCAACGTCACCCTTTTGCGCACAAGGCACGACGGCAGGGCCCATCGAACCATGAAAACAACGCCCGGTGCGCCATGCGCCTGTCAGTCCTGTAGGGGTGCGCGTATTTTTTCGTCTGGCCGCACGAGATATCAATGTGTTGGCGTCGCGTTTGCGCGCAAGATTTTTCGCCAACCGTGCGCATATTTTTTGGGGGTGTCCGCAAACCGTGTTGGTTCACTTCGTCTTAATCTGAAAGGGCCTATATTACCTCGCTTTTCCAGCGGAGGATACCCTTGTTACACTACGACTTTCGCCGTTTTCTCAATGCCCTCGACGACTTGAACCCGGCCCAGATCGAGGATCTCCAAACGAAGATCCGTGATCTCCGGCGAAAGACGGAGGCTATCTCGGCGATTGAGGCGCGGACAAACCAAGAACACAAGTGTCCGTTCTGCGGCGGCGAGCAGCGGCAGAAGTGGGGGCGCACACGGACCAAGGTCCAGCGTTACCGATGCACCGACTGCCAGAAGACCTATTCGGGTCGGACAGGGAGCGCCATCGGCCGCATCCATCGTCCCGACCTGTTCATGGCGCGCTGAGGGATATGCTGGGCACCTCCACGCCGCAGTCGGTTCGCAAGCTTGCGAGACAGCTCGGACTCAACAAATACACGGTCTGGCGGTGGCGTATGCTGATTTTCTCAATCATCGGAAGCAGCATCCCATCAGCGAGCTTCTCCGGGATTATCGAGGCAGATGAGACCTACCAGCGGGAGTCCCGAAAGGGATCGCGCGAGTGGGTCCACCACTTTGCTGATCCGCACAATGTCCAGCAACCGCCGCGTCCGCGGTGGGAGGACTTCACGACGCGTGGGTTGAAGATGATGCGCGGTCTATCGAGGTGGCAGCTCCCCATTCTCACTGTTGCTGACCGTGGCGGATCTGTCCTTTTCCAGCGGCTACCGAACCGTAGGAGCATAACGGTGGAGCGCGCGATGAGGCCCCTGGTGCCGGGCGATGCCGTGCTATGCTCGGACGGCGGCAACGGCTACAAGAGCCTCGCGGCGGGACGCAGTCTCGAGCATTTCGTGGTCGGCAGCAAGCCTGGCACGCGCGTGGCCTCAGGCTGCTATCACATCCAGAACGTGAACTCGCTCCATGCCCGCTACAAGAGGTTCATCAAGCCCTTCTGCGGACCGTAAGCGTTTCCTGGCCCCCACCTTCCAGCCGATAGTCTGACCTGCGATGCCGGGCCTGACGGAGATTGGTGCGGGA
>CAKSUL010000025.1 GCA_934501475.1 uncultured Roseovarius sp.
ATGCTGCCCAGTGCGCGGGTTGCGGCCAAGGGCGATGCCCCGATGGACGAGACCCTGCGTGAATTGGCGGCGGCCTTTGAGGGCGCGCGCCGGGAGTTGGCGCGCATGTAGCGCCTGACACAACCTTAACCAAACAGGACCTGACGATGAGCAAAACCGAGGGACTTTCTCGGACCGGGGAAGACGTGTCTCCGGCGGCCGAGGTGAAAACCGCAATTGCGGGGTTCATGACCGACTTCAAGGGCTTTCAGTCCGACATCCAACACCGACTGCAACAACAGGAAGCGAAAATGACCATGTTTGAACGCAAATCCTTTGCCCCTGCGCGCCCAGTGCTTTGTGCAGGCCATGACGGCCATGCGCCCCACCAGAAGGCGTTCAATGCCTATCTGCGCTCGGGCGATGATGACGGGCTGCGCGGGCTGGAACTGGAAGGCAAGGCGCTGGGCACGTCGGTGGCGGGCGATGGCGGCTATCTGGTCGATCCGCAGACGGCTGCGACGATCAGGTCCAGCCTGTCCGCGACGGCCTCGATCCGCGCGATTGCCAATGTGGTGGGCGTCGAGGCGACCAGCTATGACGTGCTGATCGACCATACGGATGTCGGCCATGGCTGGGCCACCGAGTCCGCCTCGGTGACCGAGACCGGCACGCCGAGCATCGACCGCATCACCATCCCGCTGCATGAGCTGAGCGCGCTGCCCAAGGCATCGCAGCGCCTGCTGGATGACTCGGCGTTTGACATCGAGGGCTGGCTGGCCGGGCGGATCGCCGACAAGTTTGCCCGCGCCGAGGCGGCGGCGTTCATCAATGGCGACGGTGTGGACAAGCCGACCGGTTTCCTGACCAAGCCCAGCGTTGACAATGATGTCTGGAGCTGGGGCAATCTGGGCTATGTCCCGACCGGCACCGGTGGCGGCTTTTCCGGCGCGGATGAGATCATCGACCTGGTCTATGCACTGGGCGCGCAATACCGCGCCAATGCGACCTTCGTCATGAACTCGAAAACAGCGGGTGCGGTGCGCAAGATGAAGGATGGCGATGGCCGGTTCCTGTGGTCCGACGGCCTGGCCGCCGGTGAGCCTGCGCGGCTGATGGGATACCGTGTCATGATCGCCGAGGACATGCCCGACATCGCCAGCGGCACGACCGCGATTGCCTTTGGTGATTTCACCGCCGGCTACACCGTCGCCGAGCGCCCCGATCTGCGGGTGTTGCGTGACCCGTTCAGCGCCAAGCCGCATGTGCTGTTTTATGCCACCAAGCGCGTGGGCGGCGATGTGAGCGATTACGCCGCGATCAAGCTGCTGAAATTCGCCGTCTCGTAAGAGGCCGGTGAAGGGGGCGGGGGCATGTCGCCCCCGTCCGGGGCGCGCGTCACCCGACGTTTCAAGCGTTGTCCAGCTGCTCCCCTCCGTCCGAGCAACGCGGGGTTGCGCGCGCCTTAACCACCGGAGGGGTCCGGTATTTTCGGAGAAATTCCATGATGTTAATCGAAGAAACCGCCGTGCCGCCGGGCGCATTGCCATTGGCAGAATTCAAGGCGCATCTGCGTCTGGGGACCGGTTTCTCAGACGATGATGTGCAGGACCCGGTGCTGGAAAGCTTCCTGCGGGCGGCGGTTGCGGCCATCGAGGCGCGCACCGGGAAAACCCTGATCACGCGGGCGTTTTCGTGGGAGTTGACGGTCTGGCGCAATCCCTATGGACAGGCCCTGCCGGTGGCCCCGGTGTCCGAGATCCTGAGCGTGGTTCTGCGCGATGCGCTGAACGTGCAGGAAACGATTGATCCGGCCACCTATCGCCTTGAGTCGGACACGCATCGCCCCAAGCTGCGCCCGGTTGGCCTGATCTTGCCGATGATCCCGACCGGGGGCGCTGTCGAGATGCGGTTCACGGCGGGGTTTGGCGCAACATGGGGCGATCTGCCTGCCGATCTGGCGCAGGCGGTTCTGATGCTGGCGGCGCATTACTATGAGCATCGCCAGGACACGTCCCTTGGCGGCGGCTGCACCCCGTTCGGTGTCACCAGCCTGATCGAGCGCTATCGCACGGTGCGTCTGCTGGGCGGAGGGCAGGGATGATGGCGGGTGTGACACTGAGCCGGAAACTGGTGCTGGAAACCCCCGAAAGGGTGGCGGACGGGGCCGGCGGCTATACCCGGACCTGGAGCGTGGTCGGCACGCTCTGGGCGGATGTGAGCGCGCGCAGCGGGCGCGAGGATGCACAGGGCACGGCCCTGATTTCCAGCACGGCGTTTCGCATCACCGTGCGCGCGGCCCCCTATGGGGCACCGTCCCGCCCCCGGCCCGAGCAGCGGTTTCGTGATGGCGCGCGCGTATTCGCCATCCTCGCCGTGGCCGAGCGTGATCCGGCAGGGCGCTACCTGACCTGCTATGCGCAAGAGGAGGTGGCGGTATGAGCTATGCAGCAGCAGCCGCGCTTCAAGCGGCGATATATCAGAGATTGGCCGCAGATCCGGCCCTTGCCGCACAGGTGGGCACGGCGATCTATGACGCCCTGCCGTCGGGCGCGCTGCCCTCGCTTTATGTGACGCTGGGGCCCGAGGATGTGCGGGATCGCTCGGACCGGACGGGGGCGGGGGCGTGGCACCGTTTCAGCGTGTCGGTCATCACCGAGAGTGCGGGATTCCAGGCAGCCAAGGACGTGGCGGCCAGTATCAACGACGCCCTCGTGGATGCGGACCTGACCCTGACGCGGGGCCGGCTGGCGGGGCTGCATTTCGAGCGGGCGCGCGCGCGCCGTGACGGCGGCGGGCAATTGCGGCGCATTGACATGACGTTCCGTGCGCGCATCGACGACACGATCTGATCCTTTTTCAACCTTCGGAGACAAGACAATGGCAGTTCAGAATGGCAAGGACCTTTTGGTCAAGATCGACCTTACCGGCGACGGGAATTTTCAATCGGTGGCGGGATTGCGCGCCACGCGGGTCAGTTTCAACGCCGAAAGCGTGGATGTGACCAGCCTGGAAAGTGCGGGCGGATGGCGTGAATTGCTGTCCGGCGCAGGTGTCAAATCGGCGGCGATCAGCGGGTCCGGCATCTTTCGCGATGAGACCTCGGATGAGCGCACGCGCCAGATCTTCTTTGACGGGGAAACACCGAATTTTCAGGTGGTGATCCCGGATTTCGGCACCGTGCAGGGCCCGTTCCAGGTGACGGCGATCGAATATGCCGGCACCCATGACGGCGAGGCGACCTATGAGCTGTCGCTGGCGTCGGCGGGGCAGCTGGTTTTCACGGCGCTTTGATCTGATGGCGAACCCATGGGCAGGCGAGGTGGCGTTGGTCATCGACGGCGAGCGGCGGGTTCTGAAGCTGACCCTCGGGGCGCTGGCAGAGCTGGAGGCGGGGCTGAAGGCGGGCTCGCTTGTCGATCTGGTGGAGCGATTTGAGGGGGCGGCGTTCAGCACGCGCGACGTGCTGGCGCTGATCGTGGCGGGCCTGCGCGGCGGTGGCTGGCAGGGGCGCGCGGCGGATCTGATCGCGGCCGAGATAGAAGGCGGGCCATTGGCCGGGGCGCGTGCGGCGGCCGAGTTGCTGGCACGCGCCTTCATGGAGCCGCAACAGCCATGAGCAAGTTCGATTGGCCCGCGCTGATGCGTGCCGGAATGCGCGGGCTGGGCCTGCGCCCCGCGGAATTCTGGGCGCTGACCCCGGCCGAGTTGCGGATGCTGCTGGGCGAGGCGGCGGGCACGCCGCCGCTGAAGCGGGGCCGGTTGGAGGATCTCTTGCGGGCCTATCCCGACAAGGATCAAGGCAAGAAGGATGACTGATTTGGAACGAATTGATGATCTGGACCAGCAGGTTGAGGCGCTGGATGACAGTTTGGGTGCGGCCACCGGCATGGCGGCGGCGTTCAACAGTGAACTGGACCGGGTGCGCGGCACATTCGCGCGCACCGGTCAGGATGTGGCGATGCTGGACCGGGGCATCAGCCGCGGCCTGAACCGCGCGATCCGCGGGGCGGTTGTGGATGGTGACAGCCTGTCGGACTCTCTGCGCGGGCTGGCGAGTTCGATGGTGGATACCGCGTTCAATGCCGCCGTGCGCCCGGTGAGCGACCATTTCGGCGGCATGCTGGCGCAGGGCGTGGGCAAGATCATGGGCGGGCTGTTGCCGTTCGAGAAGGGCGGCAGTTTCGCGCAGGGACGCGTGCAGCCCTTTGCCAATGGCGGAATTGTCAGCAGTCCCACCACCTTTCCGATGCGCGGCGGCACCGGATTGATGGGCGAGGCCGGCCCCGAGGCGATCATGCCGCTGGCGCGCGGTGCCGATGGCAAGCTGGGCGTGCGGGGCGGGGGCGGTGGCAATGTGAGTGTCGTGATGAACATCACCACGCCCGACGCCGCCGGTTTCCAGCGCAGCCAGGGCCAGATCGCTGCGCAACTGGGGCGTGCCATCGGGCGCGGCCAGCGCAACCGCTAGAGCGTTTCGCCTTGAACCTGAGACATTGGAGAAAGGCGAAACGCGCACAACGTTCATATGTCGCGCGCGTTTGACGAAACCCTGTGAGCCAGGTTTTTCGCGATCCACTTTAACCAACCGGGAGAGATGAGATGGGTTTTCACGAGATACGGTTTCCTGCCAACCTGAGCTTCGGCTCGATCGGGGGGCCTGAACGGCACACCGATGTGGTCACGCTGGCCAACGGCTATGAAGAGCGCAACACCCCATGGGCCCATTCGCGCCGCCGCTATGACGCGGGGGTCGCGATGCGCGGGCTGGACGATATCGAGACTCTGATTGCCTTTTTTGAGGCGCGTCAGGGGCAGATCAACGGATTCCGCTGGAAGGACTGGTCCGACTACAAATCGGGGCGCGCGTCCAAGGAACCGCAATATGGCGATCAGGTGATCGCGCATGGCGATGACGTGACCGGGGCGTATCAGCTGATCAAGACCTATCGCTCGGGGGCGCACAGCTATGCGCGCCCGATTACCAAGCCGGTGCTGGGCACGGTGCGCATCGGGCTGGGCGGGGACGAGCAGCAGGAGGGCATCCATTATGAGGTGGACACCACCACCGGGATGATCCGCTTTGCGCATCCGCCAAATGACGGCGTGGTGATCACGGCGGGGTATGAATTTGACGTGCCGGTGCGCTTTGACACGGACCGGATTCACACCAGCATGGCCAGCTTTCAGGCCGGGGATGCGCCCAATGTGCCAGTGGTGGAGATCCGGGTATGAGCGGGCTGCATGAGGGGCTGAAGGCGCATCTGAAAACCGGGGTGACGACGACCTGCCGGTGCTGGGCGCTGACGCGGCGTGACGGTGTCGTGCTGGGGTTCACCGACCATGATTGCGCGCTGCGTTTTGACGGGATCACGTTCCGGGCCGATACCGGGCTGAGTGCGCTGGCCTTGCAGCAAAGCACCGGCCTTTCGGTGGATAATACCGAGGCGCTGGGCGCGCTGTGCGATGCGGCGATCAACGAAGAGGATATCGAGGCGGGCCGCTATGACGGCGCCGAGGTGCTGGCCTGGCTGGTCAACTGGGCCGATGTCGGCCAGCGCCAGTTGCAGTTTCGCGGCACCATCGGAGAATTGCGCCGCAGCGGCGGGGCCTTTGAGGCCGAGTTGCGCGGCCTGACCGAGACGCTGAACCGTCCGCTGGGCCGGGTCTATCAAAAGCCATGCTCGGCGGTGTTGGGCGACGGGGCGTGTCGGGTCGATCTGGGCGCGCCGGGCTATGGCACGACACGCGCGGTCGAGAACGTCGCCGAGCGGCGGGTATTCCGCTTTGGCGCGCTTGAGGGGTTTGATGCCGGCTGGTTTCAGCACGGGCGCCTGACGATGACCAGCGACGCGGCCAGCGGCCTGAGCGGGCTGATCAAGCGCGACCGCGCGGATCGGGCAGGGCGCGCGATCGAGCTGTGGCACCCGCTGCGCGGCGATATTCAGCCGGGCGATATGCTGCGCATCGAGGCGGGCTGTGACAAGCGCGCCGCGACATGCCGCGTGAAATTCAACAACCTGGCGAATTTTCAGGGCTTTCCTGATATTCCGGGCGATGACTGGTCGATCTCGGACCCGTCAAAGGCGGGCAACCTCTCAGGGGGGAGCCGCCGGTGATGGATGCGCAGCAAGACAGGATCGTGGCGGCCGCGCGCGACTGGATCGGAACGCCCTATCGGCATCAGGCGGCGTGCAAGGGCGCGGGCACCGATTGTCTGGGCCTGCTGCGCGGGGTCTGGCGCACGGTGCTGGGGGCCGAGCCGGAAACACCGCCGCCCTATTCGCAGGACTGGTCGGAACCCGCCCGGATCGAGGCGCTGTGGCAGGCGGCCGAGCGGCATCTGCGGCCCAAGGGCCTGCGCGATGAGGCGGCGGGCGATGTTCTGTTGTTTCGGATGCGGGACGGCGCGGTGGCCAAGCATCTGGGCATTCAGGGCCGCATCGGCGCCGAGGCCAGCTTCATTCATGCCTATTCAGGTCATGCAGTGGTCGAAAGCCCGCTGAGCGCGCCCTGGCGGCGGCGCATCGTGGCCCGGTTCACATTTCCCGAGGAGGGCGCGTAATGGCGACGATACTACTTTCAGCGGCGGGGGCGGCGATTGGCGGCTCCTTGGGGGGCACGGTTCTGGGACTGTCGATGGCGGCGGCGGGGCGGTTTGCCGGTGGCGTGATTGGCCGCTCGATAGATCAGCGGTTGCTGGGGCAAGGCTCGGACGTGGTCGAGTCCGGGCGCGCCGCGCGTCTACGCCTGACCGGTGCGGGCGAGGGCGACGCGATTGCGCAGGTCTATGGGCGGATGCGCATTTCCGGGCAGGTGATCTGGGCCAGCGAGTTCCGTGAAGAGGTTGCCGTGTCGGGTGGTGGCGGCGGCAAGGGCGCACCCAAGGCCCCGGCGCAGCGCAGCTACAGCTATTCTCTCAGCTTGGCGGTGGCGTTGTGCGAGGGCGAGATCACGCATGTGGGCCGCATCTGGGCTGATGGCAACGAGATCGCGCGCGACAGCCTGACGATGCGGGTCTATCGCGGCACGCACGATCAACTGCCCGATCCGAGGATCGAGGCAGTCGAGGGCGCGGGCAGCGTGCCGGCCTATCGCGGCACCGCCTATGTAGTGATCGAGGATCTGCAACTGGGCGCTTATGGCAACCGGGTGCCGCAATTCACCTTCGAGGTGATGCGCCCGTCCCAGCCCGGTCAGCCGGGGGCCGAAGATGACCCGGCCCATGCCATCAAGGGCGTGGCGCTGTTGCCCGGCAGCGGCGAATACGCGCTGGCCAGCACACCGGTGACGATGATCTACGGGCGCGGTTCGGCCGGGTTGGTCAATGTCAACACGCCATCGGGCAAATCGGATTTCGCCACCTCGCTGGACTCGTTGAACGGGGAACTGCCGGCCTGTTCGGCGGGGGCCCTGGTGGTCAGCTGGTTCGGCGACGATCTGCGCTGCGGGGACTGCACCCTGCGCCCCAAGATCGAACAGAACCAGTATGATTCAAGCAACATGCCCTGGCAGGTTTCCGGGCTGAACCGGCTGACCGCGCAACTGGTGCCAAAGGATGCGGAGGGGGCCATGATCTATGGCGGCACCCCTGCGGATGCGTCGGTGATCGAGGCCATTCTGGCGATGCAGCAATCGGGTCAGGAGGTGATGTTCTATCCCTTCATCCTGATGGATCAGACGGTGGGCAATGCGCGCCCCGACCCCTATAGCGACGCGCTGAGCCAGGCGGCGCTGCCCTGGCGCGGGCGCATCACGCTGTCGCAGGCGCCGGGGCGCGCGGGCAGCCCGGATGGCACCGGGATGGCGGTGGATCAGGTGGCGGCGTTCTTTGGCGCGGCCCAGCCTTCGGATTTCATCATCACGCCGGTTCAGGTCAATCAGCCCGCCAGCGGGCCGGTCAATGGCGCCAAGGATCTGCTGAGCTATGGCGGCGTGGTCAAGACCAGCCCGGTCAGCTATTCCGGCGCGCCCGATGATTGGGGATACCGGCGTTTCATTCTGCACAATGCCGCGCTCTGTGCGGCGGCGGGCGGGGTCGAGAGCTTCTGCATCGGGTCCGAAATGCGGGGGCTGACCCAGATCCGGGGGCCGGGAAACAGCTTTCCTGCGGTCGAGGCGCTGATTGCGCTGGCTGGCGATGTGCGCGCCATTCTGGGGCCCGATGTCAGGATCGGCTATGCGGCGGACTGGTCCGAATATTTCGGCTATCAGCCGGGGGATGGCAGTGGCGATCGGTTTTTCCATCTGGATGCGCTGTGGAACGATGACAATATCGACTTTGTCGGCATCGACAATTACATGCCCCTGTCGGACTGGCGCGAGGGGCAGGATCACAGGGACGCGCAGGCGGGCTGGGCGTCGATCCATGATCTGGAGTATCTCAAATCGAATATCGCCGGTGGCGAGGGCTATGACTGGTATTACCATTCCCCCGAGGCCGAGGCGGCGCAGATCAGGACTCCCATTACCGACGGCGCATATGATGAGCCGTGGATCCATCGCTACAAGGACATCCGCAATTGGTGGGCCAATGCCCATCACGATCGCATCGGCGGTGTCCGTCAGCCCCTGCCAACCGCATGGGTGCCACATTCGAAACCGATCCGGTTCACCGAATACGGCGTCGCGGCCATCGACAAGGGCATCAATGAGCCGAACCGCTTCATTGACGTGAAATCCTCGGAATCCGCGTTGCCCAGACATTCGACCGGGCGGCGCGACGATCTGATCCAGATGCAATATCTGCGCGCCATGTCGAGCTATTGGCGCGACCCGCAGAACAACCCGGTATCGCCGGAATATGGTGCACCGATGGTGGATATGGATCACGCCTATGTCTGGGCCTGGGATGCGCGCCCGTTTCCGTTTTTCCCCAACAATCAGGGGCTGTGGGCGGATGGCGCGAATTATGCGCGCGGGCATTGGATCACCGGGCGGGCCTCGGCGCGCTCGCTGGCTTCGGTGGTGGATGAGATCACTGCCCGCAGCGGGCTGCGCGCGCGCGATACGCGGGATCTGCATGGCTATGTGCGGGGCTATTGCGTCGAACAGGTCAGCGAGGCACGCGCGGCCTTGCAGCCCCTGATGCTGCGCCACGGGTTTGATGCGGTCGAGCGCGGCGGCGTTTTGCGCTTTGGTCTGCGCGACGGGATTGCCGATCATACGGTGCACGCCGATCAGATGGTGCGCGATCCGCAATCGAACGGCACTCTGGAGGAAACCCGCGCCAGTGCGGCGGATATCGCCGGACGCGTGCGTCTGCGCTTCATCGAGGCGGACAGCGATTATGACGTGATTGCCGAAGAGGCGATCCTGCCCGACGATGCCACGCATGCGGTTTCCACTTCGGAAATGCCGCTGGCGATGACCCGCGCGGAAGGGCGCGCCACGACCGAACGCTGGCTGAGCGAGGCGCGCGTGTCCACCGATACCGTGCGCCTGACGCTGCCACCCTCGGCGCTTGAGGTGGGGGCGGGCGATGTGATCCGTCTGGCCGAAACCGGTGGCGACGGCCTGTTCCGGGTGGATCGCGTCGAACAGATGGGCATTTCGCAGACGATGGATTGCGTGCGCATCGAACCCGAAAGCTATCTGCCCGTCGATATCGAGGATGAGGCCCCGACGGTGCGCCCCTTTGCATCGCCGGTGCCGGTTCTGCCGCTGTTTCTGGATCTGCCGCTCATGACTGGCGATGAAGTTCCCCATGCGCCGCATCTGGCAGTGACGGCGGACCCATGGCCGGGGATCGCGGCGCTATATTCCTCGGACAGCGACGCCAATTATCAGCTCAACCGCTTTGTCGAGGCGCGCGCGCGGGTCGGTGTCACCGAAACGCCGCTGATGGGCGCGTGCAGCGGTCTGATCGACCACGGTGAGGGGCTGAGCGTGCGGATGTTGAGCGGGCAGTTGGAAAGCGTGGACAATGCGGCCCTCCTGGGCGGCGCGAACCTGTGCGCGATTGGCGATGGCACCCCCGAAGGATGGGAGCTGATGCAGTTCCGCGATGCCGAACTGGTGGCCGAGAACACCTATATCCTGCGCCACCGGCTGCGCGGGCAGTTGGGCACGGAAAGCGCACAGTTGGCGGCCTGGCCCGAGGGGAGTTTCATCGTCATGCTGGACGGCGCGCCGGGGCAGATCGAGATGACGGATGCCCAGAGGCGGCGCGCGCGCAACTATCGCATCGGCCCCGCAGGGCGGGCGGTGGACGATCCCAGCTATCAACATGCGGTGATCGCCTTTGAAGGGATCGGGCTGCGCCCGCTCAGCCCGGTGAATCTGCGCAGCGTGACCGACATGAGCGGGGCCAGCGTCATTAGCTGGATTCGCCGCACCCGCATTGACGGCGACAGGTGGGACACGCCCGAGGTGCCGTTGGGCGAAGAGGTTGAACAATATGTCCTGCGCGTCATGCAGGGCGCGACAGTCCTGCGCGAGGTCAGTGTCAGTGCCCCGCACTGGCATTACGGCGCGCCCGACAAGGCCGCCGATGGGCTGAGCGGCGCGTTCGAGGTGCATGTCGCGCAGGTGTCGGCCCGGTTCGGGGCGGGCGTCTTTGCCCGGCTGCATGTGCCCGGCTGACGCGTTAGCCCCGCGCGCATTGGATGCAGCGCGTCGCGGCCGGGTCCAGTTCCAGGCGGGGCAGGGCGATATCGTCACCGCAATCCTCGCAATAGCCGAACTCGCCCTCACCGATGCGTCTCAGCGCGTCGGTGAGGCGTTTGCGCTCAATGGCGCGGCGCGCGTGGCTGGCCTTGGCCATCGCCTGATTCTGGAGCGCGTCCATCCGGCTGAGCCGCCCGACCGATTGTTGATCCAGCACCACGGTGGCCTGTCCGGCCTCACCGCGTTCGTCACCCGCCGCAAGCTCCGCCAGCCGCGCGGCGATCAGGGCACGAAATTTTTCGGTTTCCGGGCGGGTCACTGCGTTCAATTCCCTTGTCGCCGCTTTGTATTTTTGTCATGTCCCCCTATCTGATATACTGCGTTCGAAGCCGAAGGAGCATCGACATGGGAAAGACACGCGCGAATGTGGCCGAACTGGATCCGGTCTGGGACCAGATTACCACCGAAGCCAAGGCCGCCGTCAAGGATGAGCCGCTGCTGGGCGGGCTTGTTCATTCCAGCCTGTTGCACCATGAGACGATCGAGGCGGCGCTGGCCTATCGGATGTCGTTGAAACTGGCCTCGATCGAGATGCCCGAACAGATGGTGCGTGAGATCTGCGACTGGGCCTATCGCTCGGACCCGGAACTGGCGATGGCGGCGCGTGCCGATATCGTGGCCGTCTATGAGCGCGACCCGGCCTGTGATCGCTTCATCCTGCCGATGCTTTTTTTCAAGGGGTTTCAGGCGATTCAGGCGCATCGCGTGGCGCATTGGCTGTGGCAGAATGACCGTCGCGACATGGGGCGGTTCTTTCAGATGCGCGTCTCGGAGGTGTTCGGCGTCGATATTCATCCTGCCGCGCGGATGGGCAAGGGTATCATGATCGACCACGCCCATTCCATCGTCATCGGCGAGACCGCCGTGGTCGGGGATAATGTGTCGATGCTGCATTCGGTCACTCTGGGCGGCACCGGCAAAGAGGAAGAGGACCGCCATCCCAAGATCGGCGATGGCGTGCTGATCGGGGCAGGGGCCAAGGTTCTGGGCAATATCAAGGTTGGCCGTTGCAGCCGCATCGCCGCCGGCTCGGTCGTTCTGGAGGAAGTGCCCGCCTGCAAGACCGTCGCAGGCGTGCCCGCCCGCATCGTCGGTGAGGCGGGCTGTGAACAGCCCTCGGTCGCGATGGATCAGTTGCTGGGCGTGCGCTGAGGCGCCCCCGCGCCCTGTCTGACGTCGCGGCGCAGGTGTCGCGGCATGGCAAATGACGAGGGCGACGACTCGGCTAACGACTTCGGGCCGGAAATCTGCTAGACTGCGCGTGGTTTGCATCATTGCGAGGGCGGGGGAATGTTCACATTCATGTCCAGAGCGATTGCGCTAACGGCCCTGACACTGCTGTCATCCTGCGGCATTCCCGAGGGGTTGGGCAATCTGGAACAGCGCAGCTTTGTGTTTCGCCCCTCGGCGACAGGTGTGACCAATATCAGCCATGATTACCTCTCGGGCGTCTGCCCCGAAGTTTTTCTGGATCGGCGCGGCAGGGGCTCTGTCCTGCTGGCACAGTGGCAACGCGCGGGTGGGGCGGCGGATGGGGGGATGCTTGTCGGGTATTCGTCCGAAATCTCGCGCGGGCAGGATCCGTTCCCCTGCAACCTGTGGAAACACAATGCATTTCAGGGCAGGACATTCTTTGACCTGAGCGGCCTGCCCGAGGGCGCAATCGTGCGCAGCGCCCGGTTGGGCTATGCCATGCGCCCGTTGACCTACACCGATCACGGGCCCGCCTCGACCCCCTGCACCTATAACAGCGGCACGGCGGCCGGGCTGCGCACCGCCGATTTCGTGCATGTGCGTGGCCCCTCGGAGATGATCGCGGCGCGCCCGACGATGCCGCAAAATGCAATGGCGGGAACGGGCCATGACGTGACCCGTTCCGTCAGTCGCTGGGTCCGTGAAGGCACGTCCGACAACTGGTTCGTCTTTTCAAGCGAGGCCGGGCGCGCCTTTGTCGAACATGATGAAGACGATGGCGTCACCTATTGCGCGATGCAACTGAACGACATCACCCTTCAGATCACCGCCATGGTCCCACCTGAGGACTGACGCGCCCTCAGATCATCTGATCATAGGCTTCCAGCGCCTTGGCGCCGTACATATAGGCCGGACCGCCGCCCATCATCATGCATACGGCGATGGTTTCGGCCACTTCTTCGCGGGTGGCCCCGGCGGCGATGGCGGCCTTGACGTGATACCCGATGCAATCGATGCATTGTTTGACGATGCCGATGGCCAGCGCCTGAAGTTCCTTGTCCTTGACCGACAAGGCGCCGTCCTTCATCGCGGCGTGATGCATGGCGGTAAAGCCCTTGGCGGCGGGGGCGTGCGCGGCGCGCAGCTTTTCCAGATTGATGTCTGATTCGTCGAGTGCGGATTTCCAGTCCATGATCTGCTCCTGTCATTGGATCAGCCCATGGCATAGCCGCGCGCATTGCCCGCCGCATTGCCGCAGATCAAACCGCGGCGGGATTGACGCCACGGCACCATGGCGTGGCGTCAGCCTCGATCAGGGCCGGAACAGGATCGTTTCAGGCCAGCATCAGCATCGGGTTTTCCAGATTGTCGACGATATGCGTCAGCAATTCGGCCCCCAACGCCCCGTCGATCACCCGATGATCCACGCTCAGCGTGACGGACATCACCGTGGCAACCGCCAGTTCGCCATCCGCGCCGACGACCGGGCGTTTCTTGCCCGCGCCGACCGCCAGGATCGCGCCATGGGGCGGGTTGATCACCGCATCGAAATTGTCGATCCCGAACATGCCCAGATTGGATACCGCGAAACTGCCGCCCTGATATTCATGCGGGGCCAGTTTGCGATCACGCGCACGCGCGGCAAGATCCTTCATCTCGGCGGACAGGGCCGAGAGGGATTTCGTGTCGGCGTCTTTGAGAACCGGCGTGAACAGCCCGCCCTCGATCGCCACCGCCACCGCCACATCCGACGGAGTCAGTTGCAATATCCGGTCCCCGGCCCAGACGGCATTGGCCGCAGGCACCGATTGCAGGGCCAGCGCGCAGGCCTTGATGATGAAGTCGTTCACGCTCAGCTTGACGCCGCGCGATTCCAGCTGCTTGTTCAGGTCGCCGCGGAATTTCAGCAACGCATCCAGATGGATATCGCGGCGCAGGTAGAAATGCGGCACCGTCTGCTTGGCCTCGGTCAGGCGGGCGGCGATGGTCTTGCGCATGCCGTCCAGCTTGATCTCGGTGACCTCACGGCCCTCATACATCCTGGCGACCGCTTCGGCGGATTGCCCCGCAGGCGCGGGCGCCGGGGCGGCGGGCGTGGCGGCCTTGGCCTTGTCGGCTTTGGGCTGGGCGCTGGCCTCTTCGACATCGGCCTTGATGATGCGCCCATGCGGGCCCGTGCCCTTGATTTCGCTCAGATCCAGACCCTTGTCGGCGGCGATCCGGCGCGCAAGGGGTGAGGCAAAGATGCGTGTCCCCTCATCGTCCCTGGGCGCGGCGGGTGCCTGCGGGGCGCTGGCAGGTCTTGCTGCGTCGGCGTCGCCGGTGGATTTGGGCGCGCTCTCAGCGGATTTTACCGGGGCGGACCCTGCGCCACTGCCGGTGGCCGCGATGTCATCCGCGCTTTCGCCCTCTTCCAGCAGGATGGCAATCGCGGTGTTCACCTTGACGCCTTCCGTGCCCTCGGCAACCAGGATCTTGCCGATCACCCCGTCATCCACGGCCTCGAATTCCATCGTGGCCTTGTCGGTCTCGATCTCGGCCAGCAGATCACCGCTGCTGACGGTATCGCCTTCCTTGACCAGCCATTTGGCCAGCGTGCCCTCTTCCATCGTGGGGGAAAGGGCGGGCATGAGTATTTCTGTCGGCATCGCACTCTCCTTCAGCGATAAGTTATTTTATGCACGGCATCCAGGACCTCTTGGGTCGAGGTGAGGGCCAGCTTTTCAAGGTTTGCAGCATAGGGCATCGGAACATCCTTGCCGGTGCAGTTGATGACCGGCGCATCCAGATAATCGAAGGCGCGCTCCATCAGGGTGGCGCTGATGTGATTGCCGATCGAGCACACGGGCCAGCCCTCTTCGACGGTCACACAGCGGTTGGTCTTCATGACGCTTGCAATCACCGTGTCGTAATCCAGCGGGCGCAGGGTGCGCAGGTCGATCACCTCGGCCTCGATCCCGTCCTTGGCCAGCTTTTCGGCGGCCTCGAGCGCGTAGGTCATGCCGATGCCGAAACTGACGATGGTGACATCGCTGCCCTCGCGCCAGATGCGCGCCTTGCCGAAGGGCACGGTGAAATCATCCATCACCGGCACGTCAAAGGACTTGCCGTAAAGGATCTCGTTTTCCAGGAAGATCACCGGATTCGGATCGCGGATCGCGGTTTTCAGCAGGCCCTTGGCGTCAGAGGCCGAATAGGGCTGCACCACCTTCAGGCCCGGAATCTGCGCATACCAAGCCGCGTAATCCTGGGAATGCTGCGCAGCCACGCGGGCCGCCGCGCCGTTGGGGCCGCGAAACACGATGGGACAGCCCATCTGACCGCCCGACATATACAGCGTCTTGGCCGCCGAGTTGATGATCTGGTCAATCGCCTGCATGGCAAAATTCCATGTCATGAATTCAACGATGGGCTTCAGCCCGCCAAAGGCCGCGCCGACGCCGATCCCGGCAAAGCCATGTTCGGTGATCGGCGTGTCGATCACGCGTTTCGCACCGAATTCCTGCAACAGGTTCTGGGTGATCTTGTAGGCGCCCTGATATTCGGCCACCTCCTCGCCCATGATGAACACATCCTCGGAGCGGCGCATTTCCTCGGCCATGGCGGCGTTCAGCGCCTCGCGGACGGTTGTTTGCTTTGTCTCGGTGCCCTCGGGCCAATCGGGGCTGCGGTCGGGCTGGGGCGCGGCAGGCGCGGCTTTCGCCGGAGCCTTGGCCGGGGCGTCAGAGGTTGCAGGCGCTGCTTTTTCGGCGGGTTTGGCGCCCGCGTCGCCGATGTCGTCGGCAGTTTCGCCCTCGTCCAGAAGGACGGCGATGGCGGTGTTCACCTTGACGCCTTCGGTGCCCTCACCGATCAGGATCTTGCCGATCGTGCCTTCATCCACGGCCTCAAATTCCATCGTGGCCTTGTCGGTCTCGATTTCGGCCAGGATATCGCCAGCGGCGACGCTGTCGCCCTCCTTGACCAGCCATTTGGCCAATGTGCCCTCTTCCATCGTGGGTGAGAGGGCGGGCATGAGTATTTCTGTTGCCATTTGTGTCGCTCCTTCTCAGGCGTTCTGGGGGGCCGCGTCGGCGTAGATGTCGGTCCACAGCTCGGACGGGTCCGGCTCGGGGCTTTCCTTGGCGAATTCGGCCGAGGCGTTGACGATCTTCTTGATGTCCCTGTCGATGGCCTTGAGATCGTCCTCCGTCGCGTGTTTGCCGGTCAGCAGCAGATCGCGCACATGTTCGATACAGTCCTTTTCGTCGCGCACTTTCTGCACTTCCTCGCGGGTGCGATACTTGGCCGGGTCCGACATCGAGTGGCCGCGATAGCGGTATGTCTTGACCTCGAGGATATACGGCCCCTTGCCGGCGCGGCAATGCGCGACCGCCTTGAACCCCGCATCGCGCACGGCCAGCACGTCCATGCCGTCGACCGCCTCGCCGGGGATGCCAAAGGCCGCGCCGCGCGTGTAGATGTCGGGGGTGGATGTCGAGCGCTTCTGCGAGGTGCCCATCGCGTAGTTGTTGTTTTCAATGACGAAAACCACCGGCAACTCCCACAGGGCGGCCATGTTGAACGTCTCGTAGACCTGACCCTGGTTCGACGCGCCATCACCGAAATAGGTGTAGGTGACGTTGTCATTGCCCCGGTATTTGTCCGAGAACGCCAGCCCCGCCCCCAGCGGCACGTTGGCCCCGACGATCCCGTGACCGCCGTAAAAATGCTTTTCGACCGAGAACATGTGCATCGAACCGCCCTTGCCCCGGCTATAGCCGCCCTCGCGTCCGGTCAGTTCGGCCATCACGCCATCCGGGTCCATCCCGCAGGCCAGCATATGACCGTGATCGCGGTAGGTGGTGATGCGCTTGTCACCTTCCTTGGCCGACGCCTCAAGGCCGACGACAACCGCCTCCTGGCCGATGTAGAGATGGCAGAACCCGCCGATCAGCCCCATCCCGTACAATTGCCCGGCCTTCTCTTCGAATCGCCGGATCAACAGCATGTCATAGTAGAATTTTTTCAGCTCATCCGCCGAAACATTTGATTTCTTGCTGGTTTTTCGGGCAGCCATGGAATGCGGGCTCCTGTTCATTGCGCAGTTGCGTCGATAGTTTAGCGTTAAACTATCATATTCACGATGCGGGTAAAACCGGCGCATGGCAAGCAAAGTTTGCGGGATTTGCGTCGATCGCGGCGGGCCTCGGCGATCTGTTCGGCGCCTCGCGCCGGGCAGGAAACCGCGCCGCATGGCCCGGCTGCGCCACCGGTTTCGGTGATATTATCTTGCCGTAAGCAATGGGCTGTGCGTAAATCTGGAAAAAAAGTGGCCTCCGCGATGCATGGCAGTGCGCGCAAAAGGCAAACCAACGAGGGAACATGGAATATTTTCTTCAGCAATTGATCAACGGCATCGCGCTGGGATCAATCTACGGCCTGATCGCCATCGGCTATACGATGGTCTACGGCATCATCGGAATGATCAACTTTGCGCATGGCGAAGTGTTCATGATCGGCTCTTTCGTGGCGCTGAGCGTGTTTCTGGCGCTGGGCGCGCTGGGAATCACCTTTCTGCCGCTGGTGTTGATCGTGATGGTGATCGTTGCGATGGCCTGCACCTCATTGTGGGGCTGGACGGTCGAGCGGGTCGCGTATCGTCCGCTGCGCGGGTCCTTCCGGCTGGCGCCGCTGATCACCGCAATCGGGATGTCGATCTTCCTGCAGAACTTCGTGCAGGTGACGCAGGGCGCGCGAATCAAGCCGCTGCCGCCGCAGATCGAAGGCGGCATCACCCTGATGGAAGGGGCCGATGGCAGCGCGGTTCAGCTATCGTATATGCAGATCATCATCGTCGTGACGACCATGGTTCTGATGGCCGGATTTTCCTACCTGATCAATCGCACGTCGCTGGGCCGTCAACAGCGGGCCTGCGAACAGGATCGCAAGATGGCGGCGCTGCTGGGGGTCAATGTCGACCGCACGATTTCGCTGACCTTCGTGCTGGGCGCGTCGCTGGCGGCGGTCGCGGGGATCATGTATCTGCTTTATTACGGTGTCATCGATTTCTACATCGGCTTCATCGCCGGGGTCAAAGCGTTCACCGCGGCGGTTCTGGGCGGTATCGGGTCGCTGCCCGGCGCCATGCTTGGCGGGATGGCGATCGGACTGATCGAGACCTTCTGGTCCGGGTATTTCTCGGTCGAATACAAGGACGTTGCGGCGTTCTCGATCCTGGCCATCGTTCTGATCTTCCTGCCTTCCGGCCTGCTGGGTCGCCCCGAAGTCGAGAAGGTATGATCCGATGACAGATCAAAATGCCCCCACAGCCTCGAACCGCCCCGAGGGCGCCGAGTTGCTGTCCGAACAGCGCCGCGACTCGATGAGGGGTGAGCCGCCTTTCATCAGTGAGCCCGCCGCCAACAGCCGGTTCGTCGCCGCCCTCAAGGACGCTCTGATCACCGCCGCCATCGTTGCCGGGATCACGCTGTTCTTCCTGGCCCTGCGCACCGATATCGAGGCCGGTGGCCTGGTGCTGACGCTGCGTCCGGGGCTGTGGCTGACATGGATCGCGATCGCCTTTTTCGTGCGGTTCCTGCTGTCCTACTTTTTCTTCCGCTCACCGACGCCGATTTCCGGCTGGCTGAAAACGGTGGTGATGCCAACCCGGCGCGGATTGCCGATCGGCAAGGCGGTCGGGGTCATCCTGCTTCTGGGGGCGCTGACGCTGCCCTGGCTGTTGTCGACCTTCCTGCCGGGGCAGAACCGCTATCTGCTGGATCTGGCGATCCTGATCCTGACCTATGTCATGCTGGGCTGGGGGCTGAACATCGTGGTCGGTCTGGCTGGGCTGCTCGATCTGGGCTATGTCGCGTTCTATGCTGTCGGCGCCTATTCCTTTGCGCTGCTGGCGACGAATTTCGGCCTTGGCTTCTGGGTCTGCCTGCCGATGGCGGGGCTGTTCGCGGCGCTCTGGGGGGTGATGCTGGGCTTTCCGGTGCTGCGGCTGCGCGGGGATTATCTGGCGATCGTGACGCTGGCCTTCGGTGAGATCATCCGTATCGTCCTGCTCAACTGGTATGACTTTACCGGCGGTCCGAACGGTGTGCTTGGCATTCCGAAACCGACGCTGTTCGGGTTGGAGTTTTCGCGCGGCGAAGGCGGTTTTGCGGATTATTTCGGGCTGGACTACAGCACCGTGCACCGGTTCGTGTTCCTCTACTACATCATCCTGGCGCTGGCGCTCCTGACCAATTTCGTGACCCTGCGGCTGCGCAAGCTGCCGGTCGGGCGCGCATGGGAGGCCCTGCGCGAGGATGAGATCGCCTGCCGTTCGCTGGGCATCAACACCGTCAACGTCAAGCTGACGGCCTTCGCGACCGGGGCCATGTTCGGCGGCTTTGCCGGGGCGTTCTTTGCCACGCGGCAGGGCTTCATTTCGCCCGAAAGCTTCACCTTCATCGAATCCGCGATCATCCTGGCCATTGTCGTGCTGGGGGGGCTTGGCTCGCAACTGGGGGTGGTCATCGCGTCCGTGGTGATGATCGGCGGGATCGAATTGCTGCGCAACCTGACCGTGCTGCAACAGGTGTTCGGCGATGATTTCGACCCGACCCAATACCGGATGCTGATCTTTGGCCTGGCAATGGTCGCGATCATGGTCTGGAAGCCGCGCGGGCTGATATCATCGCGCGCGCCGTCGATCATCTATAAACAGCGCAAGAAAATCGGAGCCGATGCGGTTTCGCAGGGCGAGGGTCACTGATGGAAGCGCGGGCAAGTGAATTGATCGCAGACCCGATTCTGACGGTCGAACATCTGACGATGCGTTTTGGCGGCCTCTTGGCGGTGGACGATTTGTCGTTCAACATCGGCCGGGGTGACATCACCGCGCTGATCGGTCCCAACGGCGCCGGAAAGACCACGGTGTTCAACTGCATCACCGGGTTTTACAAGCCGACCGAAGGGCGTATCGTGATGCGCCGGGGGCGCAACGTCACCGACCAGAAGATCGGCGCGCTGACCGCGACCGGCCGACAGTTCGACGGCGAGGGGGATGGCGTCTATCTGCTGGAGCGCATGGCCGATTTTCGCATCACGGAACAGGCGGGCGTGGCGCGCACCTTCCAGAACATCCGCCTGTTCGGCGGCATGACCGTTCTGGAAAACCTGTTGGTCGCCCAGCACAACAAGCTGATGAAGGCGTCGAACTACACCATCGGCGGGTTGTTCGGATTGCCGGGCTATCGGCGCGCGGCGGCCGCTGCAAAGGACGCGGCGATAGAATGGTTGCGCCATGCGGACCTTCTGGATCGCGCCGACGATCCCGCATCCGATCTGTCCTATGGCGCACAGCGGCGGCTCGAAATCGTGCGGGCGATGTGCACGGAGCCCTCTCTCTTGTGTCTCGATGAGCCGGCGGCCGGCCTGAACCCGCGTGAATCGGGTGAGTTGAACCGGCTGCTGCGTTTTATCCGGGATACGCATGACGTCTCGATCCTGCTGATCGAGCACGACATGGGGGTGGTGATGGAGATATCGGACCACATCGTCGTTCTGGAATACGGCAAGAAGATCGCCGATGGCACCGCAGCGCAGGTGCGCGACGATCCCAGCGTCATCGCGGCCTATCTCGGGGTCGACGACGAGGAAGTCGAGCAGGTCGGAGAAGACCTGGGCCTGAGAAAGCCGGACCAGAAGAACGACGGAACCGATCTGCCGGGAGACAGCAGATGAGCGTTGCCGCGCAACAGCAATCCGACCGCGCGCCGCTTCTGGCGATCCGCGGAGTCGAAACCTTCTATGGCAAGATCCAGGCGCTGCGCGGCGTCGATGTCGATGTTTACGAGGGTGAGATCGTGACGATGATCGGGGCCAACGGGGCCGGGAAATCGACGCTGATGATGACGATCTGCGGCAGCCCGCAGGCGCGCACCGGGCAGATCCTTTATCGTGGCGAAGACATCACCCGGATGGCGACGCATGAGATCATGTCGAAATCCATCGCCCAGTCCCCCGAAGGGCGGCGGGTGTTTCCACGCATGACGGTGATGGAAAACCTCCAGATGGGCGCGATCCTTGAGGATGAAAAGGATTTCGACGACGATCTGCGCAAGATATTCGATCTGTTTCCGCGCCTGAAAGAGCGGCGCAACCAGCGCGGCGGCACCCTGTCGGGCGGCGAGCAGCAGATGCTGGCGATCGGCCGGGCACTGATGAGCCGGCCGAAACTGTTGTTGCTGGATGAGCCGTCGCTGGGTCTGGCGCCGCTGATCGTCAAGCAGATCTTCGAGGTGATCCGCGAATTGAACCGCAACGAGGGGCTGACGGTGTTTCTGGTCGAACAGAACGCATTTCACGCGCTTCGCCTGGCGCATCGCGGCTATGTCATGGTGAACGGCGCGGTCACGATGACCGGGACGGGGGCCGAGCTTCTGGCCCGCGACGAGGTGCGCAGCGCCTATCTGGAAGGGGGGGGCCATTGATGCCGTCGGAAATGAGCCTGATTTGGGAAGTCGCTCTGCCGGAATTCCTGTTTGTCACGCTGGTCCTGGGCGGCGGCGGGGCCTGGATGATCGGCCGCTCGACGGCGCGCAACTGGAACGGCTGGGGTCTGATGGCGTTCTATCTGCTGCTTTTGACGGTGGCGGTGCGCTTTATCCACTTCAGCCTGTTCGGCGGGTCGTTTTTCCTGCCCTTCGCCACGCTGGGAACGGCCTGCTATTATGCGTTCATCGACTATATCGTGCTGTTCATATCTGCCGCCATCGGGCGCAGCGTCATGCGCAACCGGCAGATGGCGCGGCAATACGGGTTTCTCCACAGGACACAGACTGGCCCAAGTCCGGAAAACGGATAGACTGAGCGCACGGGGGTGAGTCGGTCTGCCGATCAACCCGAACTTGTTGTCAGAACAGAATTAAACTTGAACCACAGGAAGGCTAGAAAATGAAAAGATTGCTCCTCACCAGCACGGCGGTCGGTCTGATGGCCGTCAGCGGCGCCTACGCGGATATCGACATCGGCGTCGCCGGTCCGATGACCGGTCAATATGCCAGCTTCGGCGAACAGTTCCGCATCGGTGCCGAACAGGCCGTGGCCGACATCAACGCCGCCGGTGGCGTGAACGGCGAAATGCTCAAGCTGTCGATCGGCGACGATGCCTGCGACCCGAAACAGGCGGTCGCGGTTGCCAACCAGTTTGCGTCGCAGGGCGTGGTTTTCGTGGCCGGGCATTTCTGCTCGGGCTCGTCGATCCCGGCGTCGCAGGTCTATGCCGACGAACAGATCATCCAGATTTCGCCCGGCTCGACCAACCCCGATTTCACCGACAAGCGCCCCGGTGATGGCATCTATCGCGTCTGCGGTCGTGATGATCAGCAGGGCGTCGTGGCGTCGCAATACATCATCGACCATTTCCCCGATGCAAAGGTCGCGTTCATCAACGACAAGACCGCCTATGGCAAGGGTCTCGCCGATCAGACCCAGATGAACTATGAAGCGGCCGGCAAGACCCCCGCCGTTGTCGAAGCCTACAGCGCCGGCGAAAAGGACTATACCGCCCTCGTGACCAAGATGAAGGAAGCGGGCGTCGATCTGGTCTATGTCGGCGGCTATCACACTGAGGCGGGGCTGATCCTGCGGCAGATGCGCTCGCAGGGCATGGATGCGGTCCTGATGTCGGGTGACGCGCTGGTTGCTCAGGAATACTGGGCGATCACCGGCGATGCCGGCGCCGGCACGCTGATGACCTTCTCGCCCGACCCACGCAAGAGCGAGGCCGCTGCCAGCGTCGTCGATGAACTCTCGGCTGCGGGTAAAACGGCAGAGGGCTATGTGCTTTATACCTACGCCGCCATCCAGGCCTGGGCCGATGCCGCGAACGCTGCCGGCAGCACTGATTTCGATGCCGTCGTCGCCGCCCTCAACGACACCGCGTTCCAGACCGTGATCGGCGAACTGGACTTTGACGAAAAGGGCGACGTGACCCTGCCGGGCTATGTCGTTTACGAATGGAAAGACGGCGACTACGACTATGTCGATGCCGCGCAGTAAATCCGGCCGGGCGGCCGGATCGGGCGCATGAAGCGTTTCGGGACAGGCTTGGATCACAAGCATGTCCCGAAACGTCCACGACCTGAATTCAGGTCTCGCGCGTTTCGGGTTCATCTCGCGTCTTGCCGTGAACCCGAAACGCCTGTCGAGGAGGTTCCATCCATGAGAAATTTTGTCTGGCCAGCGGTGTGCGCAACGTTGCTGATCGCGGGCTGTGATGAGATCGAGGGCGGAAACAGCGCGCCGTCGGTTGGTTTCGCAAGTGAATTGCCAGAAGAGGTGCGCGCGATGGCGGCCCCTTACCAGGATTTGACCTCTGTGCGGATCAACCCGTCAAACGGGTGCTACGTCTATCGTTACGCCGGGCCGGTCGAGACCACATTCCTGCCGCTGAGAACCGTCGAGGGGCGGCCGATCTGCACTCAGCGCCCGGAAGGCGCTCAATCCAGCTGATCCTGAAATCGGAATGATCGCTTGCCGACGGCGTCGGCGGCGTGGACGTTCAGCTGCGCGCTGCAATACGATCTTCGGGCGGATAGAGATGCGCTGTCGATCCGGTCTCGACATGTTCATAAAGACCGATGATATGGGCCATGACCATGCGGACACATCCCGAACTGGCCCGTCCCCCTATCGAGCGCGGGTGAGGCGAGCCGTGGATTCGCAGATAGGTGTCGCGATTGCCGGCAAACAGGTAAAACGCGCGTGAGCCGAGAGGGTTGTTCGGCCCGCCGTTGACGCCATCGGCAAGATGGGCATAGAGGCCGGGATCACGCTTTACCATGGCGGGGGTCGGCGTCCAGGTCGGCCATTTGGCCTTCCGGCGGATCGTGTAGGTTCCCGGCTCATAGAGATTTCCGCGCGCGATGGCGACCCCGTAGCGCATCGCCGTGCCGTTGTCGCGGATATGATAGAGATATCGCGCCACGGCATCGACATGAATGCTGCCGGGTATGAGGCCGGGATTCGCCTCGACACGTTGCGGCAGGAACCGCGGATCGAACCCCCAGGGATTCGACGTGGCAGGGTCATAGTTTGCAGGTGTTACCTGAGCATCCCAACGCGCCCATTTCGACTGGTCCGATACAGGCCCGGCCCAAGCGGTGCCGGAAATGGGGGCCGAAAACAAGGCGGCAGTCGAAATCACAAAATGGCGTCTGGTCAACACGGGTCCAAGATCCTTGATCTGCTGTGGTTTGCTTGACGATTGGATATAATACTATGCATCATCGAGTTGAGTTCCAATCAAGTGGCTGTGTTTGTGCTCAAAGGCTGTGATAGTTGTAAAAATACAAATGCCGAAGAACTCAATGATCGTCGTTTGCCGGGCAATGTGAAATGGGCGAACCGGGCGCCTCTTCACAACAATACACCAATTTCGAAGATCTGTTGTTGTCGAATTTTTCCGCAAGAGAAGAATCCGGGTGCGATCCATGCGCGTCGCAGACCGTGTCATTCCAGAGCGAGGTGGATTTGTGGCACATGGGGGCAGGCCGACTCGCGGTTTTGCGCGCCAAGACGGCTGGTCGCGCGTGCCGTTTTGGCCTGCTTGGTGCCAGGGTGCCTCTGCTGTTGTGAAAATTGACAAAACCTCACCCAAACCCGGTGCATCTCAGACCCGTTCCGAGCGGTTTTGACGCCTAGCAAGCTAATTTCAGAAAGAGGCAGTTTTGCCTTGTAATCCCCATCTTCGCTTGGCTATACGCGTCGGTGGAGACGTGGCCGAGTGGTCGAAGGCGCTCCCCTGCTAAGGGAGTAGGCCCGGAAGGGTCTCGTGGGTTCGAATCCCATCGTCTCCGCCACTTTCACATCGCAAACCCGAGATGAGGTCCCTGACGGGGCCTTTTTTCTTTTTGTTTCAAAAGGGTTTAGCGAAGCCATCCGACTTTCAGAGACTGGCGTTTCGGTCGAAGTCGGTCTCTGAACGCCCCGCGTCTCTCTCCACCCGCCCTTCACCAAAATCGAGACGGATTCAAAAGGTGACGGATTTTCAGCCACTTGGCAAAAGCGGATTGCGCCGGGGTTGAGGCGCGTTCGACCGCTGTCGATGCGAACGGAGACACCCGAAGGCGGCGTGGTTGTGCGGAGTGGTGCGAAGTCTTTGATGACAACAGAACTTCCCCCTCATAGCCTGGCGCAATGTCGAACGGGCCCTGGACGGATGCAGAGAACGACCTGATCGTCGCGGATTACTTCGCGATGCTGGCCGACGATATCGCCGGACGGCCCTACAACAAGGCCGAGCACAATCGAGATCTGCAGGCCCGCATCGACCGCAATCGCAGTTCCATCGAGTTCAAGCACCAGAACATCAGCGCGGTCCTCAAGGGGCTCGGCGAGGACTGGATCCCGGGCTACAAGCCCGCCTTCAACTTCCAGATGACGCTGGTACACGCCGTGGCACGTTGGCTGGCGCTGAATCCGGCATGGCTCGGCCGCCAAGCTGGTGTGCGACCCGCAGGTGGTCTGCGAGAGGCCGCGCAGATCTGGATCGGTCCGCCGCCTACCATGTCGAACCAGCCTCCGCCGCAGGAGCTGGACCAAATGCTGCACATCGCCCAAAAGTTCGACGTGGCAGGTCGGGACGAGCGCAACCGCGCCCTCGGCCGCGCCGGCGAGGAGCGCGTGCTGGCGCATGAGCGGGCAACCCTACGGTCGGTGGGTAGGGACGACCTGGCCCGCAAGGTGCGCTGGGTGTCGGAGGAGGACGGCGACGGCGCGGGCTATGACATCGCCAGTTTCGCCCCGGATGGCCGCTCGCGCCTGATTGAAGTGAAGACGACGAATGGCTGGGAGAGGACGCCCTTTCACATCACCCGCAACGAACTGGCCGTGGCTGAGGAGCGTCGGTCGGAATGGCGTCTGTTCCGGCTGTGGAATTTCTCGCGCGAGCCGAAGGCGTTCGAGCTGCACCCGCCACTTGACGCGCATGTCTCGCTGACCGCGACGTCTTTTCAGGCGAGTTTTCATTAGGTAAGGCGATCGCCCACCCGGCAAGAAGATTGTCTGCTGCAGGCACAACCCTAGGATTTTTTGGGCGAATGGCGCGTAGGCGCAGCAGTGAATCGCTGGCATACCCCTCTGACTTCGTGGGATTTTTGCGTTGCATACCCGCCTGTAAGCATGCTTGTCTCTGGCAATATCCTATTCGCACAGGTTGTTTTCATGGCGGGGTCGTCCCAAGCTGGTTTAGCGGAAAAGTACCTTGTCGATGACTTGCCGGGCGCCGCGCTCGTCGGCGCGCGGTTGAATGGAATTCTGCAAAAAATCGAGGCCGGAGAGACGTTGACCTCCTTGGCGGAGGCTTTTCTGGCCTCCGCCGGTCTCAGCTCTCTCTTGGCTTTATCGACCGGACAGATCGATCGCCCCACCTTCGAGGATGCCGCTGTGCGAGAGCGGTCAGCCCGTATCCAACGAGGGAAGGAGGAGGCTGACAGGGCGGCAGCTGAACAGGCCCAAAGGGCCGAGGCTATGGATGCGGCGATCAAGGCACGTTTTGCTGATATGGAGAACGACCCCACGCTTCGACGAAGACGTGAAGCACGTGAGTTGCGGGATCGGTTCGATATCGGCTTCATCGAGACCGAGTATTATCCGCGCGCAATGCAGCTGCTGAAACAGGTCGCGAACGGAAACCGGCTGACGCCTGAGGACGTCGCTTGGTTGACGACCGAGGCAGTCGATTGCTGGACAGATGCCTTGCAGCAAGCCTGGCATCGCTTGGAGGCCGCAGCTCTGACGAAGGCATGGGAGAAAAGCGGCGATCCATGGAATGCCGTGAATGCCAGTGCGCATTGGCGGAAGGCTGGTGAACCCCAACAGGCGTTAGAGGTGACAGGCGCGGCGCTCGATAAGGTAGGTCGAAGTCCGAAACCGCGATCAGCCCTGCTGACGACGCGCGGAGGCGCTATGCGGAATGTCGGCCGCCTCTCTGAGGCAAGGTCACTCGGGTTGGAAGCGCACGAACTGACGCCAGCTGATTTCAGGCCATGCACCTTGCTTGGCGCAGTTTCGATGGAACTTGGGGATCTCGCGGCCGGTCACCAATGGTATGCAAAGGCTGAGGCATTGGGCGCCGAGCGCCGGGCGATCGATCAGGATCTACGGACGCTGCTCATCCGGTTGGAACCCGATGCGCGCGATCGTATCCGCACCTATCTGCTCGGGCAGGATCCAGAGCGTTTTGCCTGGCTGCGAAAGTGGAATCAATAGGTCGGTGTAGGAGCGTATCCATCGCTCGACTGGCCATACCGCCGGTCGAGCGGTTATGGACCGCTTGATTAGTCGAACACCCGCTCGGCCTGCTCCGCCCAAGCCTCCGCCACCAGAAAACACAAATCGTAAAGGCTGACCGCCGAGGCCGCGCGCGCGCAGGTCAACCGCTTCAGCACTTCGGGCGCAAGATAGGCC